>VXNK01000052.1:0-40017 GCA_009840595.1 Rhodospirillaceae bacterium
TTCCTCTTCGCGCCGGGCGGGCTCTGAGCGAAGTCGAAGGGGAGAAATCCGGCTTGGGTTCCGTCGACGCCCAGGGTTTCAGCGCCTGGCCAGCCTCCGTCGCCGGCCGGATTTCTCCACTCGCTGCGCTTCGGTCGAAATGACGATGAGGGACGGCACGGCAGGGCCGGCGGGCGGTTCCTGCCGATGCCCGGTACGGCGCGGTCGCCGGAAAATCGCTTGACTCTCTGCTAAGGAACATTATATGAACATAAATCCTGCCGCACCGGCCCGCCGGGCGTCCGTTCCACCAAGCTGCGGCGGCGGTGCGTGCAAAAAAACACTATAGACGGACCGGTCTGTCTAAATCGGTAACGCGTTGAAAAACAAGGAAACACAATTTGAATGAAAGGTCAAAAATTCAGGAATATAGTCCGTTTCCGCCGATCCGGCCCTTCATCCGCCCGGACGCCCCCTCTCCGTCATTCCGACCGAGCGGAGCGAATGGAGGAATCCCGGCTCGAACTGTCCGACAGGAACCCCGGGTCCTGCGACGGGATTCCTCCGCTGCGCCGCCCGTTGGGCGGCTCCGGTCGGAATGACGGGCAAGGGTGTAACGGGCCGGGAGAAGCGGAACATGACGAATCATGACATTTCATGACACATCCGAACCCCCTGACGCCTGCCCCGGACCCCGATCCGGGGAGCGCAGCGACGATCCGGGAGCCTGTCCTGAGCGAAGCCGAAGGGACCAGGGCCAACCGCAAAGAACGTGCCGGGCGACCCTGGGCCCCGGATCGGGGTCCGGGGCGACACGGCGTTGCGTTCGGTGCGAGCCTGAAGCCCCCTGACGAATCATGACCGATCATGACAAAACATGACATTTCCTGACACTTCGATCATTATTCCCTGCAACATTCCCTGCCCCGGCCGGAATCCCGGTGGAGTCCCGGAGGAAACCCGGTGGAATTCCCCTCCGGCCGGACGACGGAAGGAGCGGCCATGACCTACAGTTTCGAAACGTTCTGCGCCGACAACCGGCGCGCCTACGGTGCCGACGGCGTCGCCGACCTCGAAAGCATCCGGCTGAACCTCGAGCGGCTGATCCGGGAAAATCCGGACTTCGTCGCGCGCGAATGCAATCCGGGCGACGACTACGGCTATCGCGAACTCTACACCGACCCGGAAAAGGGCTTCATCGTCTATTCCCACAAGAGCTTCGGCGGCCGGACCTCGCCGCCGCACGACCACGGCGCGTCCTGGGCGATCTACGGCCAGGCCTGGAACGCCACCGACATGACGGAATACCGCCGGCTCGACGACGGCGCGCAGGACGGCCGCGCCAGGATCCAGCGCACGCGGGCCTACCGGCTCGAGCCGGGCCAGGTCGGCAAGTTCGGCCCGCACGATATCCACCAGATCCACTTCGAGGACGATGCCGGTTTCATCCGGGTCACCGGCGCCGACCTGTTCGAGATCGACACGCTGACCTACGAGCCGGAGACGGACAGCGTGACGGTGATCGGCGCCGGCTCGGCGGCCGGCGGGGAGCAGCCGCCGGACTGAGCGCAGGGGCGCGGCGTCAGTATCCCGGCGGCGGCGCGAAGCGGCGGTAGCCCTCCTCGATCAGCCCGGCCATGTGCAGGCAGGTCAGGTCGTCATACTGCCGGCCGACGATCTGGATGCCGACGGGCAGGCCGTCCGCCAGCCCGATCGGCGCGACCGTCGAGGGCAAGTAGTAGCCGCAGGGATAGCCGGCCCAGAAGAGCTGGTCGACGACCGGCTGGGCCCGGCCGTTGACGGCGATCGTCCGGTCGTGGCGCTCGCCCGCCTGGTCGTGCGGGAAGGCCGGCGAGGCGGCGGCCGGGCACAGGAGCAGGTCGTAGGTCTCGAACCACGCCTCCCAGCCTGCCATGAGGGCGTAGCGGCGCTCGTTCCAGCGCAGCCAGTCGCGGTGCAGCATCGTCTGGGCTTCCAGCATCCGGCGGCGGTAGGGGATCGCGTCCGCCGGCAGGCGATCGAGATCCTCGCGCGCCTGCGCCATCATCTCGTCAGTCATGTGCTTGGAGGTCTCGGCGCGCAGCAGCAGCGTGTAGACCTCCATCGCCTCCGCGGTGGAGAAGCCGGGCTTCGCATCGATCTCGACGGTAGCGCCTTCGCCTTCGAGCCAGCGCGCGAGGGCGGCGATGGCATCCTGGTAGGACTGCTCGACCTCCGCCTGCGGATCGCTCAGCAGGACGCCGACGCGGTAGTCCCGCAGGTCCCACCTGCGCGGCGCCGGCAACTCCAGCCGCCAGCCCCGGGCGGCCGGGCCGTCGGCGCCGGCGAGGAGGCCGAAGGCCAGCTTGAGGTCCGCCGCCGAGCGGGCGAGCGGGCCGACCACGGCGATGTCGGTGGGCGCCCGGTCTCCCGGCAGCGCCTGGCCGCGGGCCGACACGATCTCCCAGGTCGGCTTGTGGCCGAAAACGCCGCAATAATGCGCCGGGTTGCGGATCGAGGCGCCGATGTCCGAGCCGGCGTCCAGCCCGGTCAGCCCCACGGCGAGCGCCGCCGCCGAGCCGCCGGACGAGCCGCCGGGCGTGCGGCCCAGGTCCCACGGATTGTTGCAGGTGCCGTAGATCGCGTTGAAGCTCTGCCAGTCGGCCAGCATGAAGGGCACGTTCGTCTTGCCGAAGACGACGGCGCCGGCGCCCCGGTAGCGCTCGACCGCGGCCGAGTCCGTCTCCGCGATGTTGTCGCGGTATTCCGGGACGCCCCAGGTCGTGGGCGAGCCCGCCAGGTCGTAGCTTTCCTTCACGGTGACCGGCAGGCCGTCCAGGGGGCCGGTTTCCTCCCCCGCCGCCCGGCGCCGGTCCGCAGCGTCGGCCTCGGCCCGCGCGCGCCCGGCGTCCTGCCAGACGATCGCGTTGATCGCCGGATTGTGCCGCTCGACGCGGTCGAGAAAATGCTCGAGCAGCTCGCGCGCGCCGATCTCCCGCGCCTCGAGCAGCGCCATCAGTTCGGTCGCCGTCTTGTAATGGATTTCGGACATGCTGCGCTCCCCGTCGGTTCTCCCCATCCGGCACGATGGGCCCGGCACGATGGGCCCGGCTTCCGCCCGGCGCCGCAGCGGTATTGGCAGCCGGACGGCGGCGGGTCCAGAGAAACATGCCGGATCGGCGGCGAGGATGGCGAGGGCGCCGGTCAGATCCTTGCCAGGCCCCGAGGCAGACCCCCGGGGCAGACGCGGGCTTGGCAGCCCGGCCGCCGCTTGTGTATAGAGCGCATGCGAAGGGGCGTTCCCGGAAGCCGGGAAACACCGCAGGGAAACGCCGCAGGGAAACGAGCGGGAGGCATCGAGCATGGCCGACAATTTCGGCGAAGGCACCGCATTCTACGAAGAACACCGCAAGGCGTGGGGCTATTTCACGAAATGGGGCCTGCGCATCGTCGTCCTCAGCGCCGTCCTGACCGCGCTGGCCTTCTGGCTGGAGAGCTGAGCGAAGCGGCGCCTGCCGCCAATCCCCGGGCTGCGCCGCCGGCTTCGCCGTCTGCGGATACCCGGACGCCGCCAACGGGAGCCGGCCGATGCCCGCCAGTTCCGCCCCCGCCGGTTCGACACCGGTCGAGACCTTCGATTACCGTCACAGCCCGTTGCCGGTCCGCGAGGGCCTGGCGGCGTCCCAGCGGCGCGCGTGGACGCGGCTGGCCGAACCCGGCGAATGGTGGCCGGGCGCGGTCCGCATCGCCATCGCCGAGGAGACCCGCGCGGCGACCGCCTGCGCCTTCTGCGCCGAACGCAAGGCGGCGCTCTCGCCCTACGCCGTCACCGGCCGGCACACCGCGGCGACCGACCTGCCGGACGTTCTGGTCGACACCGTCCACCGCATCCGCACCGACCCGGAGCGCCTGACCCGCCGGTTCTGCGACGCGGCGCTGGCCGGCGGGCTGAGCGACGGGGAATATGCCGAGACGGTCGCCGTCGTCGCCACGGTCGTCGCCGTCGATACCTTCTGCGACGCCATGGGGCTGCCGCGCCACGCGCTGCCCGAACCGGTTGCCGGCGAACCGCGCCGGCGGCGGCCTCCCGGCGCAAAGCCGGGGCTGGCCTGGATCGCAACGGTCGCGCCCGAGGACGTGACGGAAGGCGAGGCCGGCATGTATGACGGGCTGGCCGGCGTGAACATCCACCGGGCGCTTTCGCTCGCGCCCGCCGAAGTCGCCGGCTTCTTCGATCTCGACGCCGAGCATTATCTGCCCGATGCGCAGCTGCGCGATTTCGGCGTCGAATACCGCGCGCTCACCCATGCCCAGATCGAGTTTCTCGCCGCCCGGGTCTCGGCGATCAACCAGTGCGTCTACTGAACCACCAGCCACGCGGTGCTGCTCCGTGGGAGCGGCGAGCATACCGGCGACGACTACGACCTGACGGCCATTGTCGATGATGGCGGGAGCGGCGGCGGACCCGGCGTTGGGGTCGCCGCGGCGGCGGCGCTGACCGCCTATGCCGACGCCTTCTTCGACGACGGCCGGGATTTCGCCGCAGCCCGGGACCGGCTGCACGCGGAAATCGGCGGCGAAGCGCTGGTCGACGCCGCCGGCGTGCTCGCCATCTTCAACGCGGTCGTGCGCATCGCCGACGCGACCGGCATTCCGCTGGAAGACCAGAAGGCCGAAATGTCGGCCGATTTCCGCGCCGTGCTGGGTATCGACGACTATCCCGCCGCTGCCGGGAAAGTCTGAGCCCGGGCAGCAAAAGAAGCCGCGGCCCCGTCCTTCGGGAACCGCGGATTCCGGAACGTCGCCGGGAGAGAGAATCGGGCTTTCGGCGGCTTCCCGCCCCGGACCGGCCCACGCCGCTTCTGCGCGGCACGGGCCGGCGTGCGTTCGCTAGTCCCCTTTCGACGCCGCCGCCATGGCCGCGTCGTCGAACGCCGGCAGGCTCTCGAAGGATCCGAAGCCCTGTTTCACATACCACACGGAGAAATTCAGCATGGCTTCCGGCGACGGCGCGTTCGCGACATCGACGAAATCGTACCGGCCCTGGGTGTAGTTGATCGAATCGAACTCGATGCCGAGCTCGCTGGCCTTGGCGCGCGCCCGCTTCAGCCGTTCGTCGTGCCTGGTGAGCCACTCGTCGCTCTGCTTGCCGAGCAGTACATATTTCATGACAATCTCCCTGTTGCGGGCTCCCTGTTGCGGGGCGCGGTCCCTGTCCGGATTCCGGCGCCCGCCGCGGTTATCGACCGGCCGGACTCCGCCCTGACCGGGCTTCCCCGCCGCAGCCACGCGGCACGTCGCATACGGCAGCCGCGCCCGTCAACGCTCGATTCGGCACACGCGCCACGCTTGCCCGTCGCGGGCATTCGTTGCAAGGTTGCGCGGTCACGGCGGCAGGAAATCGGCCGCCGGGCCCGGGCAGAAAGCGCCGCACTCAAAACCTTCCGTCAGTTCGGCACGTCGATATGAATCTGGAAGCCTCCATCGCGCTCATAATGCGCCGCCGATGGCTGACCTTTCTTCTGTCATTGCTTCTCATGCTGGTTCTTGCCGCCGGCTCCGTCTTCATCGTCAATGTCGACGTCGATGTGCGAAATCATTTCGGCAAAGACGACCCCCATATCGTTGCGCTCGAACAGCTTGAAGATACCTACGCCCTCTCGGACGTCGCGCTCGTCACCGTAGCGCCGCGCAACGGCACGGTCTTCACCCGGCAAGCGCTTGTTGCCATAGAAGATCTGACCGAACAGCTCTGGCAGACGCCCTACGCCACCCGCATCGATTCGATAGCAAACTATTCGCACAGCGAGGGCCGGGAGGACGAGCTGATCGTCGAGCGACTGATCGACGGCGCCGGCTCCCTGACCGACAGCGACCTGAAACGTATCGAGACAATCGCGCTCGAAACCGAGGAAGTTGCCGGGCGCCTGGTTTCGCGGAACGGTGAGGTCGCCGGGCTGGTCGTCAGCATTGCGCTTCCCGAGAATCGGCAGCTGGCGCGCCTGGAGATCGTCGATTTCCTCAACGAAACGCTCGCCGCGGCCCGGGCGAAACATTCGGGCATCGACTACCACCTGACCGGCGAAATCGTCCTCAATCGCGCGATGCGCGACGCGATCAACGACGACATGGGCATTCTGGCTCCCCTCGCGCTCGTGACGATGCTGCTGATCGCCGTAATCCTGCTCCGCTCTGTCTGGGGCACCGTTGCGATCGTCGTGATGCTGATCGCCGTTTTCCTGTCCGCACTGGGCTTCCTCGGCTGGACCGGGATGAAGCTGTACGGCGAGAGCGGCGCGGCACTGTTCGTCCTGATGGCGGTCACCGTCGCACACTGCGTCCACATCATCGAGGCCGTGATGGCGGGATTGCGCCAGGGCATGGACCGCAAGCAGGCGACGACCCATGCCCTGCAGGTCAACGTCTGGCCCGTTTTCCTGACGTCGCTGACGACCGCAATCGGCTTCCTCAGCCTGAATTTTGCGGAAATGCCGCCGTTTCGGGTCATGGGCAACATGGTGGCGTTCGGCGCCATGGGCGCCTTCGTGTATTCGGTAACGCTTCTGCCCGTATTCCTTTCGGTCGTGCCCCTGCGCGCCCGGCCCGTGCGCGCCGGACATTCGGATTTCTTCGATCGCTTCGGGCGGTTCGTCGTTTTCCACCGCACGACGCTGCTCTGGTCATTCGGCGTCGTGGCCGTTGTGCTCGTTGCCGGCATTTCGCGGATCGAGCTCAAGGAGAACTGGCTCGAACTGCTCGACGAAAGCTACGAATTCCGGCGCTCCACGGATTTCGTGAGCGAGAAATTCGCCGGCGTGGAGACTTTCGAATACTCACTCAATTCCGGGCGCGAGGGCGGCGTAACCGATGTCGAATACCTGCGCCGCGTCGATGCGTTTGCGGAATGGTACCGGGCGCAGCCTGAAGTTTCCCACGTCTTCGTCATTTCCGACATCATGAAGCGGCTGAACAAGAACCTGCATGGCGACAAACGGGAATTTTACGCTATTCCGGACAATTCCGATCTCGCTGCGCAATATCTGCTGCTTTACGAGTTTTCCCTGCCGGAAGGCCGCGACCTGAACAACCTCATCGACGTCGGACGCGCGGCGACGCGGATGACGGTCACGCTCAAGAGCCTGTCCAACAACGAAAAGATTGCACTCGACGAACGCGCGCAGGCCTGGCTCCGGACCAACGCCCCCGGTATGGAAACCGGCGCCACCGGCGTCGCCGTCGTCGGCGCCAATTCGATCCAGCGGAACATCGAAGGCATGATGCGCGGCACCATCGTGGCGATGGCGATCGTCTCCCTGCTCTTGCTCTTCGTCTTCAGGAGCGTACGGCTCGGCCTGATCAGCCTGATACCCAATTTCGTTCCGGCCGCCATGGCGTTGGGCCTGTGGGGCTATGCGGTCGGAGCGGTCGGGAACGCCGCGGCGGTCGTCACGGCGATCGCGTTCGGCATCATCGTGGACGACACGATCCACTTCATGACCAAGTATGTCGGCGCCAGGAAGCGCGGCCTGTTGCCTTCGGAGTCGGTACAATCCGCCTTTGGCTCGGTCGGCAAGGCGCTGGTGACGACGACGATCGTGTTCGGACTGGGATTCCTGGTGTTCGGCGCGTCGGGGATGACGACCAATCAGGCGCTCGGCATGCTCGTCGGCATGACGGTCGTCATCGCGCTGCTGGCGGATTTCCTGTTCCTCCCGCCGTTGCTGATGGCGCTCGACGGGACCAGGGAGACGACCGCGCAGATCAGGGAACGGCTCAGCCGGCCGACCGCATAATCCGGGACATCGCAGGCGCCGATGGCGGGCCGGCATTTTGGTGAGGCCGGCAGGCCCGACCTGCCCCGGTGCGCCTCAAGCCGGCGCCGCCAGGCCGGCGCCCCCGCGGCCGGCGGGCGCGCTGCTTCAGGCGGGCAGTTCCCGCCTTTGCTCGACGACGCGGAATTTCAGCTTCTTGGTCGGCTTCATCGACGGAATCGGGTTGAATCTGAGCTCATAGTTCGATGGAGACACCGAAATCGTAAAGTAATGCGCGATCATCATCATGTTGACCGTCATTTGCAGAAGCGCCTGCCGGATGCCGAGACAGGTGTGCGTGCCCAGTCCGTACGGCGCAAACCCGAAACTGCGGTGCGCGCTGCGCGGCGGCAGGTAGCGGTCGATATCGAACGAGAAGGGATCGGGGAACACCTCCTCCATATAGTGCGACGCCGCCTGGGCGATATAGACGCGCGACCCGACCGGCAGTTCGTGCCCCTCGACCACACAGGAGTTCACCACATCCCGCACGGACATCGAGATGACAGGGTACATGCGCAGACATTCCTGAAGGAAGCGTTGAGTAACGTCGGTGGCGGATGGAGTGAAATCCTCGCCATGCGGATCGCCGTTGTCGAACAGGGCATCCGCCTCGCTTCGGATTCTGTCGTGGAGTTCAGGCTGCGAAACCATGGCGTAGATCGCGAAGCTGAGCATATCGCCGAAATACACGCTGGTTAGCCCCGTCGCCGTCAGAGCGAATCGCAGATTCGATTCCGGCACCAATTGCGGATCGCTCACATTCAGGCCCAGCACGTCGTCTGCAAGGTTCCGCGGGCAACCGGCCCGCTGGGCGGGCGTGTGAACGCGCCGGACCCGTTCCAGCATCTCGTCAATGGCTTTCGCCCGGCGTTTCATGCCCGGAGTCTTCAGCATGAATTTGGGCATGGTCTTTATGATGTGAACGCTGAGCGCCCGTTCCTTGTAGGTGACCAGATCGTCGATCAGGTCCTGCGTATCGACCCCGACGTGGAGAGACGAGATCTGCTTGTTGACCATGCTTCGACACATGGACCTGGCCGGGTAGGTCTCTCCGACCGCCCAACCCGCCATGAACCCGCGGACAAGATGGAAAAGCTGGTCGAGCTGGCCGGCCAGCCGTTCGCGTGAATACGCCGGCGACATGGCCTTGCGAAGCCGGAAGTGATCGCCGCCGTCCAGCGACGGCAATACACCCGACGCGCCGAAGACTCTCTCGAAGTCGGCAAAATAACCTCCGGCCCTCAGGTGCATCCGCCCGGTCTTGTGCACCCACCGGTTGACCGACGGGCCGGCGAGAAAGGTCATGGGTTTGGCAGTCGGCAGACGTATCTGGAATACCGGGCCATACTCTTTGGCAAGGTCCGCAAAGAGCGCAGGAAGATGGCCCTTGCGCAGATGCCGATTCGCCAGCAGACGATGCAATGGAACCTGCGGCATGCGCCGGGACAGAGCCGTGGGGCGACCCATTGGGCTGGAGATATTCTGTTCGACCGCCTCGGCTATGGAACGGCCGATCAGGTCCATCTTGCAGATAAGCTCGATCCGCTCTTCCGCCTGCTCGTCGAGTTCGAACATGAAGCGAAAGACGTCGCATGTATTGACAAGGCAAATGACGATCACATCCCTGGGATCGGGAAGCGTGTCGGTGAAGATGGCCTCGCTGATGCGCGTCTTGATGAACTGACTTGCAGAGCTCTCTTCCGCATCGCCTTGTCCCTGCACGAACCAGCGGGCGGGATTCAGCGTCCAGAAGTCGCCGTCATGATGTTCCAGGATCTTCCGATCCACCAGATTTTCCAGCGTCAGATCGATGACCGGCTCAATCTGGGCGGCGAGCCGTTCGATCCAGTACAGGGTGGTCCTTTGAACGGGTTCGTCCGCGATTTCTTTCAGTATCGGGTCCAGTGCGGGATCCCCGGTCTCCGTTCGGTCCAGGAGGACCAGCGACTCCATATCCGTGTCGATGCGGGAACGGAGCGAGAGTTCCGCAAGCACCGCGCCGGCGACGACGCATTGCAACCTCCAGCCGGGAACCTGGTGGAAGTACCCGGTCTCCTCGTTGAGGAGCATCAGGATGATCTCTTCGGGCAGACCCAGCGATTGGGCCGTCACACGCTCGGCAGAATCAGGCATTGGCCGTAGCCTCCCTGCTTCCGGATCCGTGACGCGGTACGGAGCGGGCATCCTTCGGCACCGGCGATGGGACCGCACTCACGGGCGGCCCCCGGCGTATACGATCTCGAAAAGATTGCCCAAGTCGATGCCCTGACCGTAGAAGGCGGTGCCGCACAACATGTAGAGCAAAACTTCCGCCTCTTACCATGCCTGCGCGTATGCTACCCCAACTTCCGCCAATCGTCACGTTATTCGGATTATCGTACGATCTATCGGTGTTGTAAGCGGGGCAGTGCCCTGCTTTCAACTTCCGGGAACGCGTGCCATGCCGGCCCGCGCCGATGGATCGGACCAGCGCTGCTGTTGCCGGGTCGTTCGGCACTGCAGATTCGACCCAGGCAAAATAGGCGACCGCGCGTCCGACGAAGGCCAGGCCCGTTACCGGCCCGCCCGGCCGGCGCGGGCCGCCCAGTAGTCCCAGGCGCGCTTGAGCGGGTTTGCGCCGGTGTTGGTTGCCCAGGAGAGCGCCATCTCGCCGTCGGACAGGAAGCGGATATCGCCCAGCGGGCGGGCGGCGAGCAGCAGCGCGGCATTGGTTTCGAGGTAGATCGCCTTCATGACCGTGTCGCGCAGGCCGGCGCCGGCGACGACGCAGCCGTGGCCGCGCATCAGGGCGACGCTGTGGCCGGCCAGCGTCCGCGCCAGGTCTTCGCCCTGCTCCTGGGTGGTGACCAGCATGTTCGTGTCGCCGAAGCGCTCGGCGATATCCCAGACCGGGATCGTATCGCCGATGCCGGACGCCATGTGGAAGACCGGCTTCAGCGGTGCGCCGGTGACGCCGAAGGGGATCACCGACAGGCTGTGATTGTGGACGATGCAGCCGACGTCCGGGCGCGCGGCATAGATCGCGCCGTGGATCGGCCGTTCGAGATAGAGCGCCCGCGTTTCGCCCGCCGAAGGCCCGGCCGGTGCGCCGCCGAGGCCGAGCGTGACGATATCGCCTTCGTCCACCAGCTCCGGGCTGCGCGAAACCGAGATCAGGTAGCGGCCGGCGTCCCCGGGATCGCGCAGGCTGACATGGCCGAAGCCGTCGACCACGCCCTCGTGCGCGAGGATCCGGTTGGCCGTCACCAGATCGGCGATCAGCGTGTCCCTGTCGGTCATCGATGCTTCCCTTCCTTCGCCGGCCCGCAGCCGAATCCGCGCCCGGCCGACTTTACCGCGCGGATACCGCCGCTTGACAGGCCCCCGCCTGTCGCTACTTGTCCGCTGCGGGTCCCGCCGTAGGGCCTGCCGGATATTCCCAGACAGAGTCGGCCACGCCGGGCGCATTCGATGCATCCCTTCCGCACGCATACCTGCGGCGCGCTGCGCGCCGACGATACCGGGCAGACGGCCCGCCTGTCCGGCTGGGTCCACCGCAAGCGCGACCACGGCAACCTGCTGTTCCTCGACCTGCGCGACCATTACGGCGTGACCCAGTGCGTCGCCGAGACCGGCGACCCGGCTTTCGCCGTCATGGACGAGGTCAAGCTCGAAAGCGTGCTCACGGTGACCGGCCCGGTCGTCGAACGCTCCGACGATACGGTCAACCCGAACCTGCCGACCGGCCATGTCGAGGTGAAGGTGGCCGAGGCCCATGTCGAATCGGCCGCCGCGCCGCTGCCGCTCCAGGTCAACAGCGACACCGACTATGGCGAGGAAGTCCGGCTGCGCTACCGCTATCTCGACCTGCGGCGCGAGAAGATGCAGCGAAACATCGCCCTGCGCTCGGACGTCATCGCCTCGATCCGCCGGCGCATGATCGACCAGGGCTTCCGCGAATTCCAGACGCCGATCCTGACCGCCGGCTCGCCCGAGGGCGCGCGCGACTATCTGGTGCCGTCGCGCCTCCATCCCGGCCGGTTCTATGCGCTGCCCCAGGCGCCGCAGATGTTCAAGCAGCTGCTAATGATCGCGGGCTTCGACAAATATTTCCAGATCGCGCCCTGTTTCCGCGACGAGGACGCCCGCGCCGACCGCTCGCCCGGTGAGTTCTACCAGCTCGATTTCGAGATGAGCTTCGTGACGCAAGAGGACGTGTTCGCCGCGCTGGAGCCGGTGTTGCACGGCGTTTTCGGAGAATTCGGCGGCGGCCGGGCGGTGACCGCGCCGCCGTTCCCGCGCATTCCGTTCGACGAGGCGATGCTGAAATACGGCACCGACAAGCCGGACCTGCGCAACCCGCTCGAAATCGTGGACGTCACCGAGGCCTTCCGCGGCTCCGGCTTCAAGATATTCGCAAGGTTGATCGAGCAGGGCGCAGTCGTGCGCGCCGTGCCCGGGCCGGGCGCCGGCAGCCGCGCTTTCTGCGACCGCATGAACGGCTGGGCGCAGGACCAGGACAAGCCCGGCCTCGGCTATATCTTCTGGCGCGAGGGCGCGGGCGCCGGGCCGATCGCCAACAATCTCGGGCCGGAGCGCGTCGCGCAGATTGCCGCCGCGACCAACGCAGCGGACGGCGACGCCGTCTTTTTCGTCTGCGACAAGCCGAAGGCGGCGGCCGAATTCGCCGGAATCGTGCGCACCAAGGTCGGCGAGGAGCGCGGCCTGGTCGCGCAGGACCGGTTCGATTTCTGCTGGATCGTCGATTTCCCGATGTACGAGATCGACGAGGCGACCGGCCGGCTGGATTTCAGCCACAACCCGTTTTCGATGCCCCAGGGCGGACTGGAGGCGCTGGAGCGGGACGATCCGCTGGCGATCAAGGCTTTCCAGTACGACATCGTCTGCAACGGCGTCGAACTGTCCTCCGGCGCGATCCGGAACCACCGGCCGGAGATCATGGTCAAGGCGTTCGAGATCGCCGGCTATTCGGCAGCCGATCTGGAAGAACATTTCTCCGGCATGTTGAACGCGCTGAAATTCGGCGCGCCGCCTCATGGCGGTTCGGCGCCAGGCATCGACCGCATCGTCATGCTGCTGGCGGACGAGCCCAACATCCGCGAGGTCATCGCCTTCCCGATGAACCAGCAGGCCGAGGACCTGATGATGAGTGCGCCCGCCGAAGTGCCGCCGGAGCGGTTGCGCGAACTGCATCTCCGGCTGCGAGTACCGGCGAAGGCGAAGCCGGAATAAGGCGCCCCGTCCCGGCTGTCTCCGGCGATATCGGACTTGCCCGATCCATTGGGCGGCTTATCCTGCGCAGACGGACTCCGGCGGCCAAGCCGTGGCTCGAAACGGCGCCGGAAACTCCGACGGGGCGCGCGATGCAGCGGGACTGCCTGAAGGGATGCGCAGCGGCCGGCCTGGGTGCGATCTGCCTGGGTGCGGCAGGCCTGCTTCCGGTCCCGGGTACGGCGATCGCCGACAGCCTGGAAACCTTCGCCGCCCGGCAGGCGCCGCACAAGGCGATATATGCGCTGGCGGCCGAGCGGATGGGAGCCACGGCCGATCTCGCCCATGTCGGCGGCGCCATCTATTACGAAGTCCGCGAAACCTGTGACGCCTGGCGGATCCGCCAGCGCTTCCGGCTCCGCATTATCCGAAGCGGGCGCGAATCCGAAGAAACCGAAACCGACTCCGTACTGGTCGAGGCGCGGGACGGCCGGCGGCTGTCCTTCTCGGTCGTAACTTCAGCCGACGGCACGGTAACGGAACGGCTGTCGGGCGTCGCAACGCTGAGCCGGATCGGCGGGCCGGGCGTTGTCGAGCTGAAGGAACCGAAACCGGATCGCATACCTTTGCCCGCCGGCACCGTATTCCCGACCCGGCATTTCCTGACGGTGGTCCGCGCCGCCGAACTGGGCCGGCGGTCGGTCTGGTCGACGGTCTTCGACGGATCGGAAGAAGGCGGGCGGCACAGCGGAATCAGCGTCGTGATCCTGGGCCGAAAACCGTCGCCGGGCAAAGCGGAACCGCTGTCTATTCTGCGCCGGCCGGGCTGGTTGATGCGCGTTACCTATTTCTCCCCGGAGGCGGAGGACGGGCAGCCGACCTATTCGTTTCGCGCGCATATGACGGACAATGGTGTGGCGCGCAAAATGCTGCTCGATTTCGGCGCTTTCACCCTCACCGGCACCCTCATGGCGATCGAACCGCTGGAACGCCCCGAATGCTGAGGCGTGGACGCTAGTCCGGACGCCGCCCGGCCGAACGCAGGCTCCGCCCCTTCGTTATTGCTTCCCGACCGAGTTTTTCGCGCACGGCGTCGATTGCATGCTCCGCCGCGGCGCGCTTGCGGGCTTCCGGGTCGAGCAGGTCCGGCGCCGCATTCGCGGTCGGCGACAGGTCGCTGAGCCCGACGCCGATCAGCCGGAAGGCCGTGCCGTCGCATTCACCTTCGAGCATCGGCAGTGCAGCCCTGTACATATCCTCGGCAAGCTGGGTCGGCGCGCCGGTCTGGCGCCGACGGGTCCGGGTCCGGAACCCGGCCGTTTTCAGTTTCAGCGTCACCGTCCGCCCGGCAAGACCGGCGGCCTTCATGCGGCGCGAGACCGCCTCGCACAGCGGCCACAGACGGGCCTCGAGGGTCGCGGGATCGGACAGGTCCCGATCGAATGTCGTCTCCGAGGAAACGCTCTTCGCCGCGCTGCCGCGATGGACCGGCCGAATGTCCTCCCCGCGCGAGAAATGGTAAAGCCGGCTGCCCAAGCTGCCGTAACGGGCCAGCAATTCCTTTTCGTCCATCGTCTGGAGCTGGCCGACGGTCCGGATGCCGTCGCGCGCCAGTTTCCGGCGCATCGCCTTGCCGACTCCCCAGACGATGCCGACCGGCCGGGCGGCGAGAAACGTCCGGGCCTCGCCGCGGCCGATAACGGAAAAGCCGCGCGGCTTGTCGAGATCGGAGGCGATTTTCGCCAGGAATTTGTTGTAACTCAGGCCGACGGAAGCGGACACGCCGGCCTCCCGCTCGATGCGCCGGACCAGCCTCGCCAGCACCATTGCGGGCGGCGCGCCATGCAACCGCGCCGTGCCGGACAGATCGAGAAAGGCTTCGTCGACGGAGACCGGTTCGACCGCCGGCGTCAGATCTTCCATCATCCGGCGGATATCCCGGCCGACCGACCGGTATTTCGCCATGTCGGGCCGGATGACGACGGCCTCGGGACAGGCTTTGAGCGCCTTGAACATCGGCATGGCCGAGCGGACGCCCTGGATGCGCGCGACATAGCAAGCCGCAGACACGACGCCGCGCCGGCCGCCGCCGACGATGACCGGCTTGTCGCGCAGCGCCGGATCGTCCCGTTTCTCGACGCTGGCATAGAAAGCGTCGCAATCGATATGCGCAATTGAAAGCGCGAACAGTTCGTCATGGCGAAGGATGCGCCGGCCGCCGCAGGCCGGGCAGCGGCGTCGCTCTCCGGCGCTGTCCGCTCCGGATTCGTCCAGCACGGAGTCGCAGTCGCGGCAGAAAGCGCTCATCGGCGATGCAGCGTCAACCGTTACCCGGCGCCCACCGTATCACAAAATCCGCCGGGCCCCGACAGCGCGGTATCCGAACAGCAAAAAGCGCCGCCGGGGCCGGCAGCGCTCTGTTCGGTATCGAATTCGGACGGACGGCGCGGTCCGCAAAGGCCCTATTTGATCTTCGCTTCCTTGAACAGCACATGCTTGCGGGCGATCGGGTCGTACTTCTTCTTCTCCAGCTTCTCCGTCGTATTCTTGGGATTCTTGAACGTGACATAGAAGTAGCCGGTGTCCGCCGTACTGACGAGCCGGATTTGCTGGGTGTTGGGACGTTTGGGCATGGTTCGGACGTTCCGCCTGCCGGCCGTTTCCGCGCCGGACCGATCGATCAGGGTCAGCGCGCAGAACATAGGCAAGCCCGGAGACCTGTCAACCGGAAGCCGCGTTTCCGCTAACGCTGGTTTGTCGCGTCGCTCGAATTGTCTTCCGCACGTTCCCGCCCGTCCGACGCCTGAGCGGGTTCCGGGGCCGATGCCGTTAACGCCATCCGGTACAGGTGCGGTTCCGCCAGCAGGCGACGGGCGATTTCCATCTCGACATCCGGCGTGCCCCTCAAGGGACGCGCCGGGCACGCGGCGCGCAATGCCTGGACGTTCCCGGTTTCCGGCTCGCTGTGCCGTCGCCAGGCGTGGAAGGTTTCAGCCGAAGCGGTCTCGCCGGCGCTCAGCCGGGCGATGGCCCGGTGCCCGGCGCGGGCATCCCTGCGTTCGCTGCCGGTGCAGATGTTCGGCCGTATACCCAGACCCTGCAACGCATAGCCGGAAGGGGCGTGGAAGCGCGACCAGGTAAGGACGATCTCGCCGCCGTTGGGCAGGGAAGCGACGCTCTGCACCGTGCCCTTGCCGAAGGAATTGCTGCCGACGACGACGGCTCGGCCGTTGTCCTGCAATGCTGCCGCGACAATCTCCGACGAAGACGCGGTGCGGCCGTTGATCAGCACCACGATCGGCTTGCCGCGCAGGATGTCGCCGTATCGCGCGCTATAGCGGCGCTGGCTCCCGGGATGGCGGCCGCGCGACTGCATGATCTCACCGTCGTCCAGAAACAGGTCCGAAATGCGAATTGCCTGCTCCAGCAGCCCGCCCGGATTGTCGCGCAGGTCGAGAATGGCGCCGCTCATCTCGCGCGTGCCGATAGTTGTGCGCAACCGCGCCACCCTGTCCGCTGCTTTCCGGGCTGTGTCGTCGCCGAACCGCGCGATGCGGAGATAGACCGCTTCGCCCATGCGGCGCGCCGTCACCGTCTGCGGCACGATGAAAGCGCGCCTGACGCTTACCGTCAGCGGATGTTTTCTGTTGGCGCGCTGCACGGTCAGCCGGATTTCGGTGCCGCGGCGTCCGCGCAGGCGCCGGACGACGTTGTTCAGGCTCATTCCCTTAATCGACACTCCGGCGATTGCGGCGATGATGTCGTCATCCTTCAGGCCGGCCTTGTCGCCGGGCGTGCCGGGCATGACCGAAACGATTCGCGTGATCCCGTTTTCGGCCCGGATCGTCACGCCGATACCGCCATAGCCTTCGCGCAACGCCCGGTTCTGGCGCGCCTCGGCCGGCGTGGCGTAGCGGGAGTAGCGGTCGAGCGATCTCAGAGCCGCGCGGAACACGGCGCGATAGATTTCTTCCGGCCGGGCGTCGCGGATTTTCACCGACCGTTCGCCGGCGGCCTCGAAAGCGCGGACGGTGACTCCGGCCCAGCCGCGGATATCGTCGTCCGGCGGCTGTTTCAGGTCGGCAACGGTCGCCTCGTCGTACCGGATGGCGATTCCGTCGCCGGTCGGGATCGCGCGCGCCTTGGGGTCGACTTTCGACATGCCCTCGAGGCCCGACAGTGCGATGTCCCGAATCGGAACGGGGCGGATGTAGCGCGTAGCCACGAACCGGTACCCCGCACCGATAACCGATTCCCCGCCTGCGGACAGGGTCGCCGAAGTCAGGTCGCCCCGGCTCGCACAGGCCGTCGCCGCGACCAGCACAAAGGCGATTGCGTAGCGCAAGCTCCAACGGGTCATGAATGGTCCGATCGATCGTCCGATGGCATTGCCGGGCGGATCGCGTCGTTCCATGCGGTTCTCCGTATATCGTCCCGCCCGGGCACAGTGGTCACCAAATCGCCATTCCTGCCTGCCCGCGAAAAGAATTGTCGAGCAATACAGATTTGTCAATTTGTATTTCAATTTTTTCTTCAATATTTCAACCATTTGAAAGATACGGTTAAATTTTGTCTTTAATTGTTGGGCTGACTCTGCCTGCCGCCCGGTTGCCTTTTGCCCTTCGTTGCCGCCCCTTCCCGTCGTCCAGCAGATCGAAGAGCAGCCCCCCGGTAACGGGCACGGCATCGCGCAATCTCACCTGAACCGTATCGCCGATTTGCACGGCAAGACCCTCCAATACGCCGCCCGGCCGCCGCTTCCTGCCGGCGCGACGAAAGCTGCTTTCGGGTAACAGGCTCATGGGAACCAGTCCGCTGGCGCCGGTACCGGCCAGGGTGACGAACAGGCCGGCCCGCGTGATGCCAGAGACCGTCGCCCCGAATGACGCGCCGATTTTATCCTGCAGGAAAGCGGCCATGTACCGGTCGACGGCATCGCGCTCCGCCGCCATCGCGCGGCGCTCCGCGACGGAGATGCGCTCGCCCCAGTCCCGCATCGCCCCCTCCGCGCCGGCAGGCAGGCCGTCTGCGGCGCTACGGGCCATGCCGCCGACGATTGCGCGGTGGACGAGCAGGTCGGCATAGCGGCGGATCGGCGAGGTAAAATGGGCATAGCACGGCAAGGCAAGGCCGAAATGCCCGCAATTCTCGGGGCTGTACGCCGCCTGGCTCTGGGCGCGCAGGACCAGTTCGTGGATTGTCCGGCCCTGGGGCAAGCCGGCGGTATGCTTCAGGATGCGGTTGAGGTCTGCCGGGCGGAGGCCGCTTGCAGGCAGCGGCACGCCCAAATCGTGAAGCGCCGACCTCAGGACTTCCAGTCCGTCGGCTGCCGGCGGCTCGTGAATCCGGTACATGCACGGCCGGTTGCGCCGCTCCAGATGCCCGGCCGCAGCGACATTGGCGGCGATCATGAATTCCTCGATCAGGCGGTGGCTGTCGTAGCGCAGCGCCGGCCGGATGTCGGAAACCCGGCCGGCCTCGTCGAGCAGGACCTGCCGCTCGGGAAGGTCCAGTTCCAGGGTCTCGCGCGCGGCGCGTGCCGCAGCGAGCGCCGTCCAGGCGCCGTAGAGCGGTTCGATGACCGGTTCGAGCAAAGGTGCGGTCGCCGTATCCGGAGCGCCGTCTCGAGCCCGCTGCACCTGCTCGTAGGTAAGGCGGGCGACGGAGCGCATGACGGCGCGCTCGAACCGGCGGCGAAGGGTGCGTCCGTCCGCGTCAATCGTGAGATGCGCCGCGATACAGGCACGGTCTTCGTTCGGACGCAGGGAACAGAGATCGTTGGACAGGCGCTCCGGCAGCATCGGCACGACCCGGTCGGGGAAGTAGACCGAGTTGCCGCGTTTGAGCGCTTCCCGATCCAGCGGCCGGCCGGGCCGGACATACCAGGCGACATCCGCGATCGCGACGATCAGCTTCCAGCCGCCGGGATTGCCGGGCGCGGTGTCTGTTTCGGCCCAGACAGCGTCGTCGAAGTCCCGGGCATCCTCTCCATCGATGGTGACCAGCGGGAGGGCGCGCAGGTCCTGCCGGCCGCTGCCGGACGCCGGCTGGAGGCCGGCGGCTTCGTCCAGAGCCTCTTTCGGGAACTCATGCGGGATGTCGTGGCTGTGGATGCAGATCAGGCTGACCGCGTGCCGGCCGGACGCCGATCCGAAATTCTCGACCACCCGGGCCAACCGCGGGCCGAGCGGTTTGCCGGGAACGATCTCGGCCTCGACCAGATCGTCGTTCCGGGCGCCGCCTTCCATGCCGCGCGGGATGGCGACGTCGTGGCGGACCCGCCGGTCGGTCGCGATCAACTTTCCACCGTACGGTCCGCCGGTGTCGTCCGCCCGGAAGATTCCCAGCACCCGGTCCGGGGCGCGGTCCAGCCGTTTCATGGTGCGGGCAGTCCAGATGCCGCCGCGGGGGCCGGAGAGGCGCGCCAGTACCCGGTCGCCGACGCCGGGCGGGCGTCCTCGCTCGGGCAGCAGCCGGATCGGCGGCGGCGCGTCCTCAACGTCCCAACGAACCGGCGCCGCCAGCACATCTCCGTCAGCGGTGACCGCGGTCACCTCGATCACCGTGACCTCGGGAAACTGCCCCGCCGGGCGATGACGGCGGCGCCCGGGCAGCAGCCCCTCCTCTTTCATTTCCTTGAGCAGGTCGCGCAGCCGGATGCGGTCGGCCCCGCTCAGGTTGAAGGCGCGGGCGATTTCGCGTTTGCCGACCGGGCGGCCGCTATCCTGAATGAACTCGAGAACCCGTTCGCGGGTCGGAAAGGGGGCGCGGCCCCCCGGCCTCGCGGATCGCTTGCCCGTCACACCACTCTCTGTTCGCCTCCGGGATGCCACGCCTGTACACACACGCCGCCGGACGCCGGAATTAGTCCGTGGGCGGGTTTGCAGATTTCGCGGCGCTTCACCCGTTTGCCGAAGAAGCTTTCTTTGCCGGCGTCTTCTTTGCGGTCGCCTTCTTTCCGGCAGCCGGTTTCCGGGCGCCCGTCTTCGCCAGCTTCGGCGCCAGCAAGGCTACCGCCTCCTCCAGCGTGACCGTCTCGACGGTCGCACCCTTGGGCAGGCTGGCAAAAGTGCGTCCGACTTTGACATAAGGGCCGTATCGTCCCGCGCCGGCCGTGACCGGCTGCTTTTTCTGCGGGTGCTCGCCGAGCGTGCGCTGTTCGCCGCCTTTCCGTTTCTGCCGGGCTTCCGCGAGCAACGATACGGCCCTGTTCGCACCGATCTCGAACAGCTCCTCCCAGGAGTCCAGATTCGCGAAGACGCCGTCGTTCTGGACATAGGGCCCGTAGCGGCCGAGCGCGGCGGTAATCGGCTTGCCGTTGTCCGGATGGGTTGCAATGGCGCGCGGCAGCGAAAGCAGCTTCAGGGCGATTTTCAAGTCGACGGAGTCCGGATCGAGGCCGCGCGGCAGGGAACTGCGTTCCGGTTTTTCCGTTCCGGCAGAACCGGCCCGCTGGACATAGGGACCGTAGGGGCCGGTTTTCAGCTCGATCGCCGCACCGCTCGCCGGGTCTGCGCCCAGTTGCCGGTCGCCGTTGGCGGCGGCGTCGCGCACGCTCCCGTCGACGACGGCGAGCGGACGGGTAAAACGGCACTCCGGATAATTCGAGCAGCCGATGAAACCGCCGTTACGGCCGATCTTCAGGCCGAGCCGGCCGTTCGAGCAGGCCGGGCAGGCGCGCGGCTCGGCGCCGTCTTCGCGGACCGGGAAGAAGTGCGGGCCGAGCGCCTCGTCCAGGGCCTCGATCACCCGTGCCCGGTCCAACTCCATCGCGTCGGCGATGGCGGCGCTGAACGCGGTCCAGAATTCGCGCAGCAGCTTCTTCCAGTCGGTCCGGCCGTCCGAGACTATATCGAGTTGTTCCTCCAGGCTGGCGGTAAACCCGTATTCGACATAGCGGCCGAAAAAATTGGTGAGGAAGCTGGTAACCACCCGGCCGCGGTCTTCCGGATGGAAGCGGCGCTTCTCGAGCCGGACATAGTTGCGTTCCTGCAGCACCTTGAGGATCGAGGCATAGGTCGAAGGCCGCCCGATGCCGAGTTCCTCCAGCCGCTTGACCAGGCTGGCTTCGGTATAGCGCGGCGGCGGCTGGGTGAAATGTTGTGCCGGGCGCACCGCCGTCCGGTCCACGGTTTCGCCTTCGCGAATCTCCGGCAGGAGACGGTTTTCGTCATCCGCCATGCCGCCGAGCCGTTCGGGATCCCGGTCGGACGGATCGTCCCGACCCTCGCGATAGAGTTTCAGAAAGCCGTCGAACCGAATGGTCGATCCGGTAGCGCGCAGCCGGGTCATCCGGTTCGCGCTCGCGATGTCGGCGGCGACCTGATCGAGAATCGCACTTTCCATCTGGGAGGCTACGGTGCGCTTCCAGATCAACTCGTAGAGTTTCGCCTGTTCGACGGTAAGGCGGCCCTCCACATCGCCCGGCCGCCGGAACAGGTCGGTCGGCCGAATTGCTTCATGGGCTTCCTGGGCGTTCTTCGCCTTGGTCCGGTAGCGCCGCGGGCTCGCAGGCAGGTAGGAGCTGCCATAGTCGCGCTCGATCAGGCGTCGGCACCCGCCGATCGCTTCGCCCGAAAGCGCCGTCGAATCCGTGCGCATGTAGCTGATCAGGCCGACGGTTTCTCCTCCGATATCGATGCCTTCGTAAAGATGCTGGGCAGTGCGCATGGTGCGGTCGGCGCTCATGCGCAGCTTGCGGGAAGCTTCCTGCTGCAGGGTGGACGTCGTGAAGGGCGGGGCCGGATGCCGCCGGGCCTGTTTGCGATCCACGCCGGCGCAGGCGAAGGAAGCCGCTTCGATTGCCGCGACGGCCGCCCCGGCCTGGGCTTCGCTGGCGATGGCGAGCCTGTCGAGCTTCTTGCCGTCGAGATGGGTGAGACGGGCGGTAAAGCGGTCGCGGCGCGGCGTCAGGAAATCGGCGTCGACGGTCCAGTATTCCTGGCTCCGGAAGCGCTCGATCTCGTCTTCGCGCTCGCACACAAGGCGCAGGGCGACAGACTGGACCCGGCCGGCCGAGCGCGCGCCCGGCAATTTTCTCCAGAGCACCGGCGAAAGATGGAACCCGACAAGATAGTCGAGCGCCCGGCGAGCCAGATACGCGTCGACCAGGGGCCGGTCGATCTTGCGCGGATTTTCCATGGCCTCGCGGACGGCGTCTCGCGTGATTTCATGAAAGACGACACGGCGGATGTCGAGATTTTCGAGCCTGTATTTCTGCCGGAGCAGTTCCAGGACATGCCAGGAAATCGCCTCGCCCTCGCGGTCCGGGTCCGTTGCCAGGAAAAGGCTGCCGGCCTGCCGGGCGGCGCGCGCGATCTCGTCGATCCTTTTTTTTGCGCGCGAGTCGACTTGCCAGGTCATGGCGAAACCGTTGTCCGGATCGACCGAGCCCTCCTTCTCCGCCAGGTCGCGGACATGGCCGTAGCTGGCGAGGACCTGCCAGTCCGCGCCGAGGTATTTGTTGATGGTTTTCGCCTTGGCCGGGGATTCGACGACGACGACGTTCATGGCAGTCCGATCATCCGGTTTCGGGCGATGCGGGCGCCGCACCGGCCGGCCCCGCACATGGGACCCCGGCGCCGCGGCGTCAAGCAATTTACGGACTATGCCGCCACCAGCGCGACACGGTTGCCGGGATGGCGTTCGACCCTGCCGGCCAGTTCCAGCTCGAGCAGGGCGGCGGCGACGGTCGCCGGATCATCGCCGAGTTCGCGGACCAGATCGTCGACCGGCGTCGGCGCCGGCGACAGGCAGTCGGCGAGCGAACGGCGGGCGTCGACGACGACGGCATCGGTGGCCATGCGCGGCGCTTCGGCAAGCGATTCCGGCGGCGAAACAGTCGGCATCGCCCGGCCCGGCGCCTCTCGCAATCCGGGTTGCAGCACCTGCAGGATATCGTCGGCGCTCTCGGTCAGGATCGCGCCGTCGCGCAACAGGCCGTTGGCGCCGGTGCAGCGCGGATCGAGCGGCGATCCGGGGACGGCGAACACGTCGCGGCCCTGTTCGCCGGCACAGCGCGCCGTGATCAGCGAACCCGATCGCGCGGCGGCTTCCACCACAAGAACGCCGCTGGCTATGCCGGAAACGATGCGGTTGCGGCGCGGGAAATGGCGGCCTTGCGGCTTCGTGCCGACGGGCTGTTCGGCCAGGATGGCGCCGCGGCCGGCGATGTCCTGCATCAGTTCTTCGTGCTCGGGCGGATAGCAGACATCGATCCCGCCGGCGACGACGGCGACCGTGCCCGTCTCAAGCGAGCCGGCATGGGCGGCAGCGTCGATCCCGCGCGCCAGGCCGGACGCGACGGCGACGCCGGCCTCGCCGAGCCCTTGTGCGATGGTGCGCGCGATGCGCTTGCCGTTCGACGACGCATTGCGCGCGCCGACGATCGAGACGACCGGTGCGTTGCCCAGCGCTGCCGCGCCGGCGAGCGAAATCAGCGGCGGCGCATCCTCCGTCGTCGCCAGGCGCCACGGGTAGTCCGGTTCCTGTGCCGCAACCAGCCGGGCGCCGGCTTTCCGGGTTGCGGCGATCTCGGCCTCCGCCGCGGCAACCGACGCGATACGGACCGGCTTCGACCGGCCGCCGCGGCGGGACAGGTCGGGCAGCGCATCGAGCGCATCCGCGGCCGAGCCGAAATGGCGCAGAAGGTGCCAGAAGGTGACGGGGCCGACATTCTCGCTCCGGATCAGCCGGAGCCAGTCGGTCCTCTCCCGGTCCGTCAGCGCCTGCCGATGACCGTATTCCATGAAGTTTCCAGACCAGGATTATCAGTTCGCTCTATGTTCCAGAAAGCGGGGGCCCAGTCAATCGATAACCAGCGTCCCTAACTTTCAAATAAGTACTTACTGAGTTATATTTCCATATATATGGTGTAACTATCGCGTTTGCATTTTGGAGACCTGCTGTGTCGAAATACGATCCGCTCGCGGACCATCTGATCGAATCCGGGCAGCCTGTCGTACCCATGACGTTCGAAGAAATCGAAGGAATCATCGGTACGGAATTGCCGCCTTCTGCGTTCAGGCATCGGCCCTGGTGGTCGAACAATCCCTCGAACAGCGTCATTACCGACGCCTGGCTCAGAGCAGGGTACAAATCGACGGAGGTCGACATGCCGGGCCGCAAGCTGGTGTTCCGCAGGAGTGCACAGGACATTTCCGCTCCTGAATTCAGGGGAGGCGGGCCGGTGCATGGCGATTCGACAGCAGCAACGTCGAAACAGGCCGAAGCGGCGCCTTCGAATCTCTTCCAGCGAATTTTCGGTGCGCTCAGCGGTACGGTGACCGTGAAGGCAGACACCGACCTTACCGAGCCGGTCGGTACGGAATGGGATGCGGGGCGTTAACCGGAAATGACCACATACCTGATTGACACCTGCGCGGCGATCTGGATTGCGAACGGCGATCCAATCCGGGAGCCGGCGGCAAGTACGCTACAGCAAATTCATAAAGAAATAGACGGTCTCGCAGTCTCTCCCATGACAGCGTGGGAAATTGCCATGCTCGAATCGAAGGGGAAAATCGCTCTATCGACCGGTCCGGAAATCTGGTTCGACCAGATTTGCGCGTTACCGGGAGTAGATATTGCCGAAATGCCACCGGCGGTGCTGATTGCCTCGTGCCGCCTGCCCGGTTCTCCGCCCGCAGACCCGGTGGACCGCATCCTGATCGCCACCGCACGAACTTTCGGCTTTACGCTGGTGACCCGCGACCGCCATGTCCTCGATTATGGCGGCGAGGGCCATGTAAACGTCATGGGTTGCTGAGGCTTTGGTCGGCATACCGATGGCTGGAATCGCGGGCCGGAAAAGCTGCAAGTAGCATGCTGCTCTACGGGGCAAGCACAATCTTCGGTGCGGCGGCGCGGCCGGCGCCGATGTCGGCGAAGGCGCGGGCGCCCTCTGAGAGCGGCCGGACTTCGGCCCAGTCGAGCGAACCGAGACGCCCAGCGAAGATCGCCGCTGCCGTATCCCGGAAATCGGCGGCGCTGTAGGTGTAGGTTCCGATGAAGGTAATCTCCTGAAGGGTCATGCGGCGGATGTCGAGTCCGCCCGCTGCCGAGCCGAGGCCGATATGCAGAATGGCGCCGCCCGGCCGTACAGCGGCGGACGCCAGCGCGCGTGTGGGCTCGAAACCGGCTGCGTCGATGACCAGGTCGACCTCTTCCGGGCTGTTCTCCGCCGCCGGATCGTAGACGCAGAAATCGCCGGCGCGCGCCACGATGCCCCGGCGCGCGGGATTGGTCTCGGCGATGTGGATTTCCGACGCGCCCTGTGCGTCCAGGACCAAAGCGGCGCCGAGGCCGACGGCGCCGCCGCCGATCACCAAGCAGCGCATCTCTTCGACCGGCCCGTCGAGGACCTGCTGCGCCAGACGCACTGCATGCCAGCCGCAGGCCAGCGGCTCGGCGAGGACGGCCTTCTCGGTCGGAACGCCATCGGGAATCGCGATGAGGTTGCCGGACGGCATGGCGAGCAGTTCGGCGAATGCCCCTTCGCGCGGCGGCATGGAGATTATCTGGCGCGTCCCGCACAGATTGTCCCGCCCCGAACGGCAGGCCGCGCAGGCGCCACAGGTCACCAGCGGATTGACTGCAACACGGCTGCCCGCGCCCGGCCCGTCGATCACGGTGCCTGACACTTCGTGGCCGAGAATCAGCGGCGCCGGGCGTCGCTCGTCATGGCCGGCCCAGGCATGCATGTCGGAGCCGCAGATGCCGACATGCGCAACCTGGATCAGCGCCTCTTCACCGGGTTCAGGATCCGGCGTTTCGCGATAGACCAGTGTTTCGGGCCCTGTGTAGACGAGAGCTTTCATTTCGCGGTGTATCCCCCGTCGACATACAGGATCTGTCCGGTGACATAGCCGGCCGAATCCGAACAGAGAAACAGGACGGGGCCGGCCAAATCGGCCAGTTCCCCGTTGCGCCCGATACAGGTCTGCGCAGCGTGCTTTGCCGCCAACGCCGGATCGCCGAACACCGGACCGGTCAGCTCTGTCGGAAAAAAGCCGGGCGCCAGCGCGTTCGCCGTAATTCCATCGCGCGACCAGGCCTCGGCCATCGCACGCGTCAACTGGGCGACGCCGCCTTTCGACGCGCCGTAGGCGAGCCCGCCGGGAAAGGCGCGGGCGCTTTGCAGCGAAGCGACATTGACGATCCGGCCCCAGCCGCGCTCTCGCATCGCGGGAACCAGTGCCCGGGCGAGAAAAAACGGCGCCGCCAAATTGATGTCGATGGTCCTACGCCATCCCTCGTCTGTGACGGCATCGGCCGGCTCACGGGTATTGACGCCAGCGGCGTTGACCAGAATTTCGGGCGGGCCGAAGGGCTGCGCGGTGCGCGCCGCCGCCGCTTCGATTGCCGAAGCATCGGACAGGTCGGCGGTGACGGCCGCCGTCTCGCCACCGGCCCCGGCGCGCCAGTCCTCGAGCGCCGAGCCGCGCCGGGCCAGGCCGACGACACGCGCCCCGGCCTGCGCCAGCGTTGTGGCGATTGCCCGGCCAATACCCGAACTTGCCCCGGTAACGCAGGCGGCTCGGCCCGCGACGCTGAACAGATCGGCGCGGTATAGTTTCGACATTTCATCAGCCGGCGGCGGAAAGGTCGAACGTCTCGTCCGGAAAGTATTTCTCCAGCCGGATGTCGGCCGTGCGGGCATGACCTTCCATCCCTTCGAGCCGGGAAATGCGGGCGGTTGCCTCGGCGACCGGTTTCGCTCCGTCGCGCGTGGCCTGCTGCCAGGTCACCAGCTTCATATATTTGTGCACAGAGAGGCCGCCGGTGTAGCGCGCCGCGCCGGACGTCGGCAGCACATGGTTCGGGCCGGCAGACTTGTCGCCGTACGCCACCGTCGTCTCTTCGCCGAGAAACAGCGAGCCGTAGCACTGCAGCCGACCGAGAAACCAGTCGAGGTCGGCAGCCTGGACATGCAGATGCTCGGGCGCATAGTCGTCGGCAATCCGGACGAGCGTCTCGCGGTCCGTTACGACCATCACTTCCGCCATGTCCCGCCAAGCAGCTTCGGCGCTCTTCCTGTTGAGGTCGGGCAGCGTCTCTATGCAGTGCGGAACGAGTTCGAGCACTCGTTCTGCGAGCGGACGATGGGTTGTGGCGAGCCAGACCGGAGAATTGTAGCCATGCTCGGCCTGGCCGACGAGGTCCCAGGCGACAATATCCGGATCGGCGGTTTCATCGGCCAGGATCAGGCTGTCGGTAGGACCGGCGAACATGTCGATGCCGACCCGGCCGAACAGGATGCGTTTGGCCTCGGCGACATACTGGTTGCCGGGGCCGACCAGAATATCGGCCCGGGGCAGGCCGAACAGTCCGAAGGCCATCGCCGCGATGCCCTGAACGCCGCCCAGCGCAAGGATCGTGTCGGCACCGCACAGGTCGGCCGTGTAGACGATTGCCGGCGCGATCCCGATACCGGGCCGGGGCGGCGAACAGGCGGCAATGTGGCCGCACCCGGCGACTTTTGCCGTGGTCACCGTCATCAGGGCCGAAGCGACGTGGCTGTAACGCCCGCCCGGCGCATAACACCCCGCCGCCTTGCACGGGATCGCCTTCTGCCCCGCGATCAGCCCGGGGGAAATTTCGATCTGCATATCGCGGATCGTGTCCTTCTGGGCCTCGGCGAAGCGGCGGACATTGTCCCAGGCAAAGCGGATGTCGTCCTTCAGCTTTCGGGGCACCTGCTCCGCCGCGGCCTCGATCTCGTCGCGAGCCAGGACGATGTTGCCGTCATAGCGGTCGAACCTGGCTGCATATTGCTTCGCCGCCTCATCCCCGCCGGCCTCGATCCGGTTCAGAATGTCCTGGACCGCCGCGCGGATATCGCTTGCGTCGTCCGTGGATTTCCTGGAGGCCTTCTTGAGATACTCGACGGACATCGCGATCCTTATTTGTAGCTGTCGGGCAGCAAGGCAGTAGAAATTTCGGGCAGGTAGGCGATCAGCAATACCACAAGCAGCATGAAGAAGACGAATGGAACCGCGCGCCCCGCGATCTTGAGGATCGATTCACCCGTCAGACCCGAAACGACGAACAGGTTCAGCCCCAGCGGCGGCGTGATAAAACCGACTCCGAGGGCCGTGATCATCATCACGCAGAACTGGATTTCGTTCATGCCGATTTCCTGGGCGAGCGGCATCAGGATCGGCGCCAGAATGACGATGTTCGGTGTCGTCTCCATCACGCAGCCGGCCGCGATCAGGATGGCGATCATCAGCAGGATCAGCATGTAAGGGTTTTCGGTCAGGGAGGTGACCGCAAAGACGAACCCTTGCGGGACGCCGAGCGCAGCCATCGCCTGCGCGAGCGGCAGCGACATTGCGATGATCGGCAGGATTACACCGTTGACCTTGGCCGAACTCACAAGCATCGCGGGAAAGTCCGAAAGCTTCAGGGTGCCGAGGACGAAGCCCAGGAAAATCGTAATAACGACCGCTGTCGCGCCGGCTTCGGTTGGCGTCAACCGCCCCGAGAAGATGCCCCAGAAGATGACTCCGGGAACCAGAAACGCGTACCAGCCGCTCCTCAGCGCCCGCCAGAGGTTGGCGGCCCATTCGGCTGTCGTGATGAGGTTTCCGCCCTCGTAGGCGTGGCGGCGATTCACGACAATGTTCGTAACGAGGATCGATCCCAGGATCAAAAGTCCGGGAATCAACGCCGCCTGGAACAGGGTCGAAGCTGAAATCCCAAGGACCAGCCCGATCACGATATAGGCGATCGACGGCGGAATCAGAATGCCGGTACAGGCGCCGGCGGCGACCAGCGCGCAGGCATGGGGGCGCGGATAGCCCGCTTCGACCAGCCGCGCGATCGTCATACGGCCGACCGCAGCCGCGCCTGCGGCATCCGAGCCGGAAATCGCGGAGAACATGCCGCAGACCAGAACGGTGGCGGAGCCGAAGCCGCCCTTGGCCCAGCAGGTCAACGCTTCCGCCACATCGAGGAACTTGCGGCTGAGACCCGTGCGCACCAGGACGTCGCCGGTCAAGATGAACAGCGGCACCGCGGTCAGTGCGAAATGGTCGATCCCGTCGAACAGACTCTCGCCCAGCAGCGAAAGCGGCAACACGCCGGAGACGACCAGCATCGTCACGGCAGCCGCGCCGATCACGGCCCAGACCGGGACGCCCAGTGCGATCAGGATGACAAAGAGGATGACCGGGCCGTAGAAATCCCAGCCGATCGCCACGCCTTCCTGCTTCATCTGGTTCCAAAGCATGGCGCGATCCTCAATCGAAGAGCCGTTCGCCCTCGTATACGGAGCGCCCGGCAGCGAAGTCTGAGATGTCGCGGAGTAGCGACTGGATGAGGCGGAAGATCATCAGCGAGAAGCCGAGGGGCACGGCGGCCAGGAACCAGACCATCGACATGCGCAGGCCGTGGCTCACCGAGCCGAACTTCCACGACACGCTCACCGTCTCGAAAGACCACCAGACCGCGAGCACGGCGATGATCATCATGACGATGTCGCCGAAGATGTAGAGGCAGGCCTTCACCCGCGGCCCGACATAGTTGAACAGGACGTCGATCCGGATATGCGCCCGGTCGCGCACCGCCGCAGCGGCGCCGATCCAGGCCAGGTAGATGAAGGCGTAGCGCACAATCTCCTCGCCCCAGATCGAGGAGTAGGCGAACAGCTCGCGGCGCACGACCTCAACCGCCATGGTTGCGACGAGCATGGTGTAGAACACCAGCAACGCCCAGCGTTCGGCGTTTCGGTTCAGGATAGCCAACATGCGCTCCCCCTTTCCGGGCCGGGTTCGGCCGATCGGGTGGCTGCTTCGATCTACGCGGTCGGTTTGCGCCGGGCGCGGCAACCGCACCCGGCGCGACGACAGCCGTCAGGCGTCGTGGACGTAGTACCGGCCCATCGTTCCAGCGGCTTCGACCAGCTTGTTGAAGGCGTCCATGGAACCGGCGAGACCGGTCTTGAAGCTGTTCCATTCGGAGCGCTGGTACCCGCCGGCGTCCTGCCAGACCTTCAGTTGAGCCTGGCTGAGCGAATGGAACTTGACCCCGGACTTGCGCAACTCGGCCATCGCGTAGTTCCGGGCTGCAGGGACCTTTGCGAGATTTTGCTGCGAGGTGATCTCCGCTGCAAACTCGACCCCTTGCTTCACGTCTGCAGGCAGGTTGTTGAACCATTCGAGGTTGCACGAATAGACCTGGCTGTCCGGCACCGCCTGGGTGAAGGTGATGTGGCTGAGAATGTCCTTGAAGCCGAAGACGTGAAGCGCGCCGACCGCAGGATCGAGCGCGTCAGCGACCCCCTGCTTGATCGCCGAGGGAGTTTCGCCCCAGGCCACCGGCGTCGGGTTGGCGCCGACCAAGCGATAGTATTGCTGCAGCATCTTGGAGCCGGGGACCCGGAATTTGACGCCCTTGAGGTCGGCCGGCGAGATCACCGCACCGGCGCCGCCCTTACGTACGGCAACGACCCGCGGATCGATCACGACATAGTAGAGCGGCTTGAAGCCCCTGGCCTCGACCTTGGGATGGACCGTCTTTTTCCAGTGGTCCGAGTTCACGAGGTTGACGAAGCGCTGATTGGCGCCGCACAGGTAGGGCAGGTTGATGAGGTCGACGACCGGCGCGAAAGGCGCGAAGTTGGACAGCGAATGCTGGGCCGCCTGGATCGTGCCGCCCTGGACCTTTTGGGCCAGCGCTCCGCCTGCGCCGAGCTGGCCGCCGGCTGCAAGCTTGACGTAAACCTTACCGTTGGTGGCGTTCTGGATGTTCTCCTTGAAGTCGAGTTGCATGATCGGATAGCTGCGGTCCGCCGTCAGCACATAGGCTGTCCCGATCGTCATGATGTGTTTGGCGGCCCGCTTGCGCTGCGCTTCTTCCCGCGCCGTCTGGGCCGAGGCTTCGCTCGATCCAAGCACACCGGCCGCGGCCGCGACCGCAGCTGCGGTAAATCCGCCGGTACCGACCAGTTTGACGAAATTTCTCCGTTCGACCGATGCGATCTCGGCTTTGGTCTTTTCGTCTGTCATCTTGTTTCCTCCCTTGGGATGTTCGTCTATTGGGTGTTGCCGCTGCGTGTTTCGGCTGCCTCCAGCATCAGGACGCCGGCCACGAACAGAAGCGCAGCGGCAAAGAGGGTCAGCATCTCCGCCACGTCGCTGAACGGCGTGCCGAGGCCCGCGGCGCCCAATGCAACGCTGGCGAAGAAGACGAGAAAGCAGATCAGTGCGCCGACAAGGACTATGCGGCCTGTTCGAATCACCTGGGCGTCTCCTTACCCCGACAGCCGGCGACCGAACTCGCCGTGCTACAGACCAGTATCGAGGCAATTTGTCGCCAATGCAAGCGCTTTTATTTCGATTTGAAGCGCTTTCATTACAAAAATCGCGGGATTTTCGAAAATGAAGCCGACCGGAAGATGAGATCGCGGCCCACACTTGAGGACGTTGCCGGAATGGCAGGGGTCTCGACCGCCACGGTATCGCGTGTCCTGAACGAGCCTGAACGGGTCAGCGCGAAGACCCGCAGCCGGGTCGAGGCCGCAGTCGCCCATTTCGACTACACGCCGCATTTCGGAGGCCGGGCGCTCGCTTCGAACCGGACCAACACCGTGGGTGCGGTCATCCCCACTATGGAAAACGCCATCTTCGCCCGCGGCCTTCAGGCGCTGCAGGAGGCGCTGGCGGAGACGGGTGTCACTCTCGTCGTCGCCACGTCGAACTACGATCCGGAGCGCGAGGCACAGCAGATCCGTGCGCTTCTCGGTCGCGGTGTGGACGGGTTCGTGCTGATTGGCGAGGCACGGGATCCTGCGCTGTACGAAACGCTTGAGCGCCGCGGCGTGCCGTTCGTCCTCGTCTGGTCATGGCGACCCGATTGCCCCTGGCCTTGTGTCGGCTTCGACAACCGGGCGGCGGCACGCGCGATGGCGCAAAGGGTGCTCGATCTCGGGCACCGGCGCGTCGCCATGATCGCCGGCATCACCCGCGGCAACGACCGGGCCACCGCGAGAGTCAAGGGCGTGCGCGACGCGCTTACTGCGCGCGGCCTCGGACTCGACGAATCGAACCTGATCGAAACTCCGTACCAGCTGGAGGCTGGCGCCGATGCAGCGCGGCGGCTTCTGTCCGCGACGCCGCGACCTACCGTGATCGTATGCGGAAACGATGTGCTCGCCGCCGGCGCGCTCATGGCCATCCGCTCCCTCGGCCTGAACGCTCCGGACGATGTTTCCGTGACCGGCTTCGACGATATCGACCTGGCCCTGATCCTCGATCCGCCGCTCACCACCGTTCACGTTCCCCATCGCCGGATGGGCGATGCGGCTGCGAGATTGCTGCTGCGCCTGCGCGCCCAGGAGGACGACACTGCCAGCGTTGTCTTCGAGACGGGACTGGTGGAGCGCGGCTCCCTGGCCTCGGTAGGGACATGAAGCCCGGAAATGACAGCAACGAACTTCTGTCGATGGCAGTCGACAAACGGGACACGGCGCGCCCTTGCCGGACAAACGCCGGTATGGAACGCGCCGGTGGCAAAGCATGGATGTGAAGAACGGAGAAACCAAATGATCGATTTCGTAGTGCATGACGAAGGCGACAGCGTAGGAGTGGTCGTCGTCGAGGGCGTCGAGGCAGGCGCAGAACTCACCGGCTGGATCATGGATCAGGACGAGGAAATCGCGTTCCGGGCGGCGAGCGATATCCCGATCGGCCACAAACTTGCGATCAAGCCGATGAAGACGGGCGACACCGTGATCAAATACGGCATCGACATCGGCCGCGTGGTGGCGGACATCGCGGTGGGCGAGCACGCCCATGTACAGAACATCAAGACCAAACGCTGGTAGGAGGACACCCGATGGCAATGGATCTGGCGAACGCGACGTTCCGGGGCTACCGCCGCGAGAACGGCCGGGTCGGCGTGCGCAATCATGTGATCGTCCTTCCCGTCGACGACCTCTCGAATGCGGCGTGCGAGGCGGTTGCCAACAACATCAAGGGCGCGATGGCAATTCCGCACCCCTACGGCCGGCTTCAGTTCGGGGCCGACCTGGAGTTGCACTTCCGCACCCTGATCGGCACCGGCGCGAACCCCAACGTCGCCGCAGTGGTCGTGATCGGTATCGAGGAAGGCTGGACGCGACGCGTGGTCGACGGCATCGCCGAGACCGGCAAACCGGTCACCGGCTACGGCATCGAGATGCACGGCGACCACGAGACCATCATGCGGGCATCGAAGACTGCGCGCGAATACGTCCAGTGGGCGTCGGAAGCCGTGCGCGAAGAAGCGCCGCTTGCGGACCTTTGGGTATCCACCAAGTGCGGCGAATCGGACACGACCTCGGGCTGCGGGTCCAATCCCACGGTCGGCAACGCCTTCGACAAGCTCTATCCGCTCGGCGCCACGATGGTCTTCGGCGAGACCACGGAGATCACGGGCGGCGAGCATCTGGTCGCCGAGCGCTGCCGCACCCCCGAAATCCGCGAGCGGTTCATGTATATGTTCGACCGCTACCAGGAGGTCGTCGAGCGCCACAAGACGAGCGACCTCTCCGAGTCCCAGCCCACCAAGGGAAATATCGCGGGCGGACTCACCACGATCGAAGAAAAGGCCCTCGGCAACATCCAGAAAATCGGCCGCGATTGCCTGATCGACGGCGTGCTCGACAAGGCGGAAACGCCGGACGGCCCCGGGTTGTGGTTCATGGATTCGTCTTCGGCCGCCGCCGAGATGGTGACCTTGTGCGCCGCGGCCGGCTTCGTGGTGCATTTCTTTCCCACCGGCCAGGGCAACATCATCGGCAACCCGATCCTGCCGAACATCAAGATCTGCGCAAACCCGCGTACCGTGCGCACCATGGGCGAGCATGTCGACGTCGACGTCTCGGGGCTGCTGCGCAGGGAAATGAACCCGGACGAAGCGGGAGACGCGCTGCTCGACATGATGATCCGCACCGCCAACGGAAGGCTGACGGCAGCGGAAGCCCTCGGCCATCGCGAGTTCGTGCTGACAAGGCTTTACGAGAGCGCCTGAGCCGGACAGCCCGGCCCGCGCGCGACGCACCGGCGGGGAAAGGCGCCGGCCCGGCGAAGCCGCCGCCCGTCCCTCAGGTCCGACCGATCCTTGGCTCCTCGCCGCGCAGCAGGCGGCGGATGTTGGCGGCATGGCGGATCCAGATCATGACGGCGAGCAGGCCGGCGACCTCCGCCATCTGATCGTAGAGGACCGGGCTGCCGGGGTCCGATGCCGCCAGCCAGCCCAGCGCCTTGGCGCCGATGGGTGCCACCAGAAAGGCGGCGAGCGCCGCCAGACTGGAAATGCGGAACGCCGCAGCGAAGAGCAGCCAGGTCAGGCAGGCCAGCGCGCCGACCGGCCAGCAGCCGGTGAGCAGGACGCCGAGCGCCGTCGCCACGCCCTTGCCGCCCCGAAACTTCAGCCAGACCGGAAACAAATGGCCGAGAAATGCGCCGGCGCCGGCGGCGACGGCGATATCGGGCCCGTACAGGCTGTAGCCGATCAGCAGGGCCGCCGCGCCCTTGCCGCCGTCGAGCAGCAGGGTGGCCAGCGCCAGGGGCTTGCTGCCGGTGCGCAGGACGTTGGTTGCGCCGATATTCCCCGAGCCGATGCGGCGCAGATCGCCCTTGCCGGCGAGCCGGGTGAGCGTCAGGCCGAACGGAATTGTGCCGAGCAAATAGCCCGCCAGCAGCGCCGAGAGCAGATAGGGCCAGGCGAAGGCCCAGCTGATCGGGTCCGGCACCGCCCGGCGTCCTTACGCCAGCCGGTCGTGCAGCACGCGCCCCTCGACGACCGTGCGCATCGCCATGCCCTGGACCGGAAGGTTGTCCCAGGGCGCGTTCTTGGACTTGCTGAGGAACGAGTCCGGGTCGATGCGCCAGGGCCGGTCCGGGTCGATCAGCACCAGATCCGCCGGCCCGCCCTTGCGCAGCCGGCCTTCGGCGAGCCCGAGAATGCCGGCCGGGCCGCCGGTCAGCTTGCCGAGCAGGTCCATCATGCCCAGCCGGCCCTTGTGCACCAGGGTCAGGCTGAGCGGCAGCAGCGTCTCCAGACCGGCGATGCCGTTCTCCGCCTGGGCGAACGGCACCCGTTTGCTGTCCTGGTCGTGGGGCGCATGGTCGGTGGCGATGGCGTCGATCGTGCCGTCGGCCAGTCCCTCGACGATGGCCTCCCGGTCCTCTTCCGTGCGCAGGGGCGGCGACAGTTTCGCAAAGGTCCGGTAGTCGCCGATGGCGGTCTCGTTAAGGGTGAAATAGGGCGGCGCGGTATCGCAGGTGACCGGCAGTTCGCGGGCCTTGGCGCGCCGGATGGCCTCGACAGCATCCGCGGTCGAGACATGGGCGGCGTGGTAGCGCCCGCCGGTCGCTTCGACCAGGCGCAGGTCGCGCTCGATGGTCATGACTTCCGCGACCGTCGGAATGCCGCGCAGTCCGAGGCGCAACGCCATCTCGCCGCCGTTCATGACACCGTTCTCGGCCAATGCGGGATCTTCGGGATGCTGGACGATGAGGAGCCCGAAGGTCCGGGCGTAGTTCAGCGCCCGTTGCATGACCCGCGAATTCGCGATTGCCCGGGTACCGTCGGTAAAGGCCAACGCGCCGGTCTCCGCCAGCAGGCCCATTTCGGTCAGCTCGCGGCCTTGCAACCCCTTCGTCGCGGCGGCGTAGCAGAAAACCTTGGTCGCCTTGACCTCGCGGGCGCGCCGGGCAATGAACTCGACCCCGGCGACATCGTCGATCACCGGGTCGGTGTTGGGCAGGCAGACCATGGTCGAGACGCCGCCGGCGCCGGCGGCCGCGCTCGCCGTCTCGATGGTCTCCTTGTGCTCCTCGCCGGGTTCGCGCAACTGCGTCCGCATGTCGACCAGGCCGGGGGCCAGGATCATGCCGCGGCAGTCCACAACCTCGACCGAGGGCGGAGGTGCGTCGCTGAACAGCCTGGGTCCGAGATCGGCGATCGTCCCGTCGCTCGTCACCAGCGCGCCGGGCGTATCCAGGCCGCTCGCCGGGTCGACCAGCCGGGCGTTGACGTAGGCGACGGTGCCGGAGCGTTCGCCCCCGTGGCGTGTATTCGCGCCCGCCATCAACCGTCGTCCGGTTCCGGCAGGTTGCGGGTCAGCACTTCCAGACAGGCCATGCGCACGGCGACGCCCATCTCGACCTGCTCCTGAATGGCGCTGCGGCCGATATCGTCGGCGACCTCGCTGTCGATCTCGACGCCCCGGTTCATCGGGCCGGGATGCAGGATCAGCGCGTCGGGTTTCGCGTTCGACAGCTTCTGCCGGTCCAGCCCGAAAAAGCGGAAATATTCCCGGATCGACGGCACATAGCTGCCCTGCATCCGCTCGAGCTGGAGCCGCAGCATCATCACGATGTCGGCGTCCTTCAGGCCGTTCGCCATGTCGTGGAACACCTCGACACCGAAACGCTCCATCGTGCCGGGCACGAGAGTCGGCGGGCCGATGACCCTGACCCGCGCGCCCATGGTGTGCAGCAGGAAGATGTTGGAGCGCGCGACCCTGCTGTGAACGACATCGCCGCAAATCGCCACGGTCAGGCCCTGCAGCCGGCCCTTGCGCCGCCGGATGGTGACTGCATCGAGCAGGGCTTGGGTCGGATGCTCGTGGGCGCCGTCGCCGCCGTTGACGACCACGCATTCGACCTTTTGCGACAGGAGGCTGACCGCGCCGCTCTCGGGATGCCGGCAGACCAGCACGTCCGGATGCATGGCGTTCAGCGTGAGCGCCGTATCGAGCAGCGTCTCGCCCTTTTTGATCGAACTGTGCTCGATCGACATGTTGACGACGTCGGCGCCGAGGCGCAGCGCCGCCAGTTGGAAGGACGTGCGGGTGCGCGTCGAATTCTCGAAAAACAGATTGATGACGGTCCGGCCGCGCAAGGCCTTGCCGGGCTTGCGCGCGCGCCGGTTGCGCTCGGCATAGTGGTCCGACCGGTCGAGCAGCAGGCTGATTTCGTCGGCCGAAAGGTCTTCGATTCCCAGCAGGTTGCGATGCCGGAATTCGAATTTCGGTTTTTTCAGCGGGACGGCCATTAAAGCCGCGATATAGGCACGCTCCGCAGCAAAGGGCAAGACGGCTTCAGGACGGCGAAGGGCTGCCGCCGCCCCCGGCGCTGCCGAGCTGGCGTTCCCGGATCCAGATATACAGGCCCGCCAGCACGACGAGGCCCGCGCCGAGTAGCGTCATGGTATCCGGATAGTTGCCGAAAATCGCGATGCCGAACAGGGCAGCCCAGACCAGTGTGGAATAGCCGAAGGGCGCGAGCAGCGACGCTTCGGAACGGGCGAAAGCCGCGATCAGCAGAAACTGCCCGGCGCCCGCCGTAAAGCCGCAGCAGGCCAGCCACAACCAGCCCAGCGGCGACGGATTCTGCCAGACGAACGGCATGACGGCCGAGGCGGCGACGATGCCGACGACCGGCGTCCAGAACATGGTCGTGAAGGGATGGTCGTCGGCCGCGATGGCCCGGGTGACGAGTTGGTACAGGGCGAAGCTGACCGACGCGCCGAACGGCAGCAGCATGGCCCAGTGGAAGGCGCCGCCCGGCTGCATGATGACAAGTACGCCGGCGAAGCCGAACCCGACCGCCGCCCAGCGCCGCGGCCCGACCTTTTCGCCCAGGAACAGGACGCTCAGCACGACCAGGATCAGCGGCCCGGCATACATGATCGACGCGCTGGTCGCGAGGGTCAGGTAGAACAGGCTGCCGAAAAACAGGGTGTTGGTGCAGTACAGGATGGCGGAGCGTACCAGCTGTAACCGCGGCCGGTTCGGCCGGACCCGCCCGCGGTAGCGCGGCAGCAGGAACAGCGGCAGGAAGCACAGCCAGTGGAACAGCATGCGCCCCCAGGTGACCTGGAACACGCTCAATTCGTCGGCGAGGAACTTCACGAATACATTGGTGCCCATGAAGAACAGGGTGGCGCCGAGCATCAGCAGGATGCCGCTGCGGTCGGCGCGCCGGCCAGCGCTTTCACCGGGGGCGGCGGAAGGCACGGTCGCAGCCGGCCGTTCAGTCCGGGGCGGCGGCGCGACGGGTTTCGCGCCGCCAGATATAGAGGCCGCTGCCGATAATCACCGCCGCGCCGAGCAGCACCCACAGATCGGGCAGGTCGCCGAAGAGCCACCAGCCGAAAACGCCGGCGAACGGGAGCTGGACATAGATGAAGGGCGCCACGGTCGAGGCCTCGGCGAACTGGAACGCCTTGATCAGCAAGAACTGGCCGGCAAAGCCGAAAAATCCCGTGAACAGCAGGAGCAGCCATTCTCCGGCGGTCGGCGGGCTCCACACGGCGAACGCCATCGGGGTCGTGACCGCCAGTCCGACGAGGCTGGTGTAGAAGAACAGGGTGAGCGGGTGCTCGGAGAAGCTGAGCAGGCGGGTCGAGACCTGGTAGCAGGCGTAGCACAGGCTGGCGAGCAGGGGCAGCAGCGCCGCCCATTGCAGGAAATCCGTGCCCGGCCGCAGGATTATCAGCACGCCGAGAAAGCCGACCGCGATCGCCGAGCGCCGCCGCCAGCCGACCGGCTCGCCGAGCGCCCAGGGCGACATCAGGGTTACGAGCAGGGGCGCCGAAAAGACCAGCGCCGTCGCTTCGGCAAGCGGCATCAGGCTGATCGCCCCGATACCGGCCAGGGTGCCGCCGGCCAGAAACAGGGAGCGCAGGATGTGCATCGCCGGGCGCCCGGTCCTGACCAGCCGGATCGTCGTCGGGGCCAGGAAGATCGGCACCGTGAGCAGGAAATGGAAAAGGTAGCGGCCCCAGACGACCGTTTCGTAGGGCTGTGTCGCTGTCAGGTATTTCGCCGCCGCCTCCATCACGCTCAGGCAGAATATGGCGCCGATCATCAGCAGGATGCCGAGCCGGGGCCGGCTGGAGCGGGTGGAAGAGTTCAAGGTGCGGGTCGGGCGAGGTCGGGCGAGGTCGGTCGCAGCGGGCCGTCGGCGGGTTTGCCGGCAAACCCGCAGGCGGCGTCTTTTGGCAGAGCCGGGAGCGGCGGGCAACCCGCCGGCCATGCCGCCTGCGCGCCGGCGCCATGCGCCGCCGCCCGAAATTTTCCTTGCGGTCCCCGCGCCTCCGGATATATCTGCACATGCAGATAATTCAGCGCTCAATTCCGAGAGGACGGGCTATGGACGGGCTGGAGAGTGCGAACGCTGCGGCGCGGATTGCCGGGCCAAGCAGCGATTTTTCGCGAATTCCCTATCATCTGTACACCGACCGGTCGGTGTTCGACCTTGAGCAGGAGCGAATTTTCCGTGGGCCGACCTGGAGCTATCTCGGCTTTGAGACCGAGGTGAAAGAGCCGGGCGACTACATCACCGGCTATGTCGGGACGACGCCCTATGTCCTGACCCGGGACAAGGACGGCGCGCTTCACGCCTTCGTCAACCGCTGCGCCCATCGCGGCGTCGCCGTGGTCCGGGACCTGCGCGGCAACGCCCGCAACTTCACCTGCATCTATCACCAGTGGTGCTACGCGCTGAACGGCGACCTGATCGGCGTGCCGATGATGAAGGGCATGCGCGGCGTCGGCGGCTATCCCGACGATTTTTCCGTCGACGGGCACGGGCTCCGAAAGCTCAGGGTCGAGACTTTCTCGGGTATCGTTTTCGGCACGTTCAGCGACGAGACGCCGCCGCTCGAAGACTATCTCGGCCCGGCGATCTGCGCCCGGCTCAAGCTGGTCTGCGGCCGGCCGATCAAAGTCACCGGCTATCACCGCCACACGATGCGCGCGAACTGGAAACTGTTCGTCGAGAACACGCGCGACATGTACCACGCGCCGATGCTGCACCCGTTCGTCTCGGTGTTCGAGATCGCCGACGCCGCGATGCAGGCGACCATGGAGATGAGCCACCGGGGCGGACTGAACTCGCTCCTCTCCGGATACAGACCCACGGATGCCAGCGGCGGCCGGCCCCCGCCGCGCCAGGGCAAGAGCATTCAGCTCGAGGCACCGGATGTGGCGCTCGGTATTCCGGAATTCACAGACCGGCTGCCCATAAAGATAATA
>VXNK01000052.1:40027-85959 GCA_009840595.1 Rhodospirillaceae bacterium
AGATATTGCCTGTGTGCTTGTGTGGTATTTTTTGGCGAAGACACTTTATATACCTGCCTCTTTGGCGGGGGGCGGGCGCCCCGCCGCCGCGCCAGGGCAAGCGCATTCCGCTCGAGGAACCGGATGTCGCGATCGGGGTTCCGGAATTCCCGGACGGGCTGGCCATCTCGATCATCTCGATCTTCCCGAGCTGCCTGTTCACCCTGCCCGGCAACACCTTCAGCGTGCGGCAGATCCGGCCCAAGAGCGTGAACGAGGTCGAGACCGTGTACACTTGGTACGCCTTCGAGGACGACGACGACGAAATGATCGAGCAGCGGCGCATGCAGAACAACATGTTCGGCCCGGCCGGCTATGTCGCGATGGAGGATGCCGAGGCGATGGAGCTGATCCAGCAGCGCATTTCTGACGCCGCGCTGGAAGGCCGGTCGGTCCTCGAATTCGGCGGGCGCGGCACCGAGGACCGGATCGACCACATGCTGAGCGAGGGCGCCCTTCGGGCATTCTGGAAGGGCTATTGCGATATCATGGACATACCGGTGTCCGACGGACAGGCGGCGGCGTGAGGATGGCGGCAATGGACTTTCTGGAAGCGGAACTGCGGATCGGACGCCTGAACCAGGAATACGCCCGCTGCATCGACGAGGACCGGCTGGAGAGCTGGGTCGATTTCTTCGAGGGCGAGGACGCGCGCTACCTGATCCACCCGCGCGAGAATGCCGACGCCGGGCTGGAAGGCTACTGGATGTACTGCCGGAACAAGCCGATGATGCGCGACCGGATCATGGCGCTGCGCAAGGCGAACATCTACAACATCCACTACGACCGGCACATCGTCGGCGGCAGCCAGGTCGTCGGGGTCGAGGACGGGGTCTACGACGTGCGGACCAGTTACTGCGTCATCCAGACCGATGTCGAGGGCCGCAGCGAAGTGTTCAGCGCCGGCGAATACCGCGACAGGGTCGTGCTGAACAACGGCGCAGCGAAGTTCCGGGAGAAGATCGTCGTGCCGGACACCTTCAACATCGAGCGTCCGCTCGCCGTGCCGATTTAGCCGTTCCGCCGCCCGTTCGGCTTGCCGCTGCCGTTCGCCGGCTCGCGCTCGGGTACGACCCGGACCCTGACGAGATCGGCGCTGCTGCCGGTGTTGTCGGTGAGCGAGACCGACATGGCCGCGACCGCGTTGAGGTTGGGCAGGTTCATGTCCTTCGCGTAGGGCGTTGCCCAGTGGTCGAACTGGCCGATCATCAGGATCGTATCCGGCCGGATGCCCTCGCGCAGTTCGGCGTTCCCTGTGGTCGCGCCGGTCGCCGACTCGATCCGTACGGGATCGCCGTCCCCGATACCGAGTGCCTGCGCCGCCGTGCGGTTCATCACGACGCCGCGATGGCCGGCGACATTGTCCGCCACCTCGCGGATCATCGGGATCGTGACGTTGGCGCCCCAGGAATATTGCATGCTGCGCGCGGTCAGCGCCCAGAGCGGATAGTCGTCCGGATCGGCGCCGACCTCGCGGACATGGCCGGTCCAGTAGTCGGGGAAGCTACGGTAGGATGGCAGCGGTTCATACTCCTCGAGCTGCCTCTCCCACCAGTCGATCCCGGCCTCGCGCAGGCGGTTGGCGAGCTGCTCGCCGTGGCGCTTGAGCCGCTCCTGGTAGGGCATCTCGAAGCGCAGCCCATGCCGCTTGAAGAACGGATAGAGATACCAGTCGCGCTCCGCCGCCTCGCGCAGCAGGTAGGCGTGCTCGCGGAACCAGTCCAGGCCGCGGACCTCCGCGCCGCCGGTCAGCGCATGGCTGCCGGCGCGCGCCACACGGTCCCAGATTTCGTCGGCGGTATGGCGCCGGCCGGGGGCGAGGCTGTAATCGTAAGCTTCCGACGCCAGCGGCACGCCGAGCCGGCCTTCGTTGATGACGCCGTGATAGGCGTCCAGGATTCCGGTCCGCGCCGCCAGCTCGCTCGCGATGTCGGTCATGTCGCGGCAGTCGACTGCCGGCTCGACCGCCGGCTGGCGGATCGCCCAGCCGCGGTGGTGCCAGAATTGTTCCATGAACTGGCTGCCGCCGATCTTGATCAGCTGCAGGCTTTCCAGATCAGTCGCCTCGGGCAGCAGCAGGTCGGCCATCCAGTTGGTTTCGTCGAGGGTGTAGGCGAAGCTGATGAGATAGGGAAAATCCGCGATCTTGTCGGCCACGCGCGGCCCGTCCCACATCGAGATCGCCGGGTTGGTGCGGAAAGTGATCCAGACATCCGGCAGGGTCTGGCGGGGCATTCCCTTCGGTTTCGCATTGTGGAAGATCCACGGCAGCGTGGTCGGGCCGAGGGCCTGGGAGCGCGGCGAATCCCCGGCCAGCGGCACCAGCGTGTTGTAGGCGTTGCGGATCTTCGGCTGCGCCTGCCAGCCCTGGCGCGACGTGTCGTTGAAGGGGAAATCCATGAAGCCGTCGTTGGTCGGCGTAATGCTGGCGAAGCGGTCGTCGGGCGGCTCGTTGAGCTTGAGCACCGCAGGCCCGACTGTGCCGCCCGGCACCTCCAGCGCCCCGACCAGCGTCGCCAGCACGACGCGCGCCCAGCAGGCCTGGTAGCCGCCCCAGCCGTTGTTGACGCTCTTGCCGAGCAGGATCGAGACCGGCCGCAGCGGCAGCGTCTCGCCGTCGATTTCGACCGTCTCGCCGACCCGGGCATGGGCGAGGAATTCGTCGGCGACGCGCCGGATGCGCTCGGCCGGGATGTCGCATTCGCCTTCCGCCCAGTCGGGCGAACAGGGCGCCATGTGGTCGAGCAGAAGCTGGAACGCAGGCTTCGCCTCGGCGTCCTCGTGCCGCCACAGGGCGCCGTCCGCGCCGCGCTCGACGCCCGCCGCGCGATAGCTGCCGGCGAGTGCCGGTTCGCCGATGTCGGCGTCGAACGGCTTGTCGGCGCCGTCCGTCAGGTCCCGGATCAGCGGCTTGTCGGTTTCCGGATCGCGCAGATAGTAGCCGTTCGGCCCGACCAGATAGGGCGCGGCGGTATCCCGGCCGAGGAACGGCAGGTCGCAGACCGCGCGCCAGTTGCGCTCGTGCAGGATCCGGTGGATCAGGGCGTAGAGGAAGGCGGCGTCGGTCTTCGGTTTGACCGGCAGCCATTCCGACGAACAGGCCGCCGTGACCGACAGATGCGGCTCGACCTGGACCCGCTTGAGGCCGGCGGCGCGCGCGTCGGCCTGACGCCAGGCGCCGGTCACGCCCGAAGAATTCTCGATATTCTTGCCGCAGTTGACGATGTAGTCGCAGCGCGGCGTGTCGGGCGCGCAGACGAAGGCCCGGTGCCACAGTTCGCCGTAGAAATGCTCCGAATGGTAGCATTTGGCGCCGGAGCCCGCGCCGTAGCCCATATCGACCGGGCCCCAGGCGGCGAAGAAGGCGGGCAGCGTGCCGATATATTTCGGCGGCGAGTCGTCGCCGCCGAGGGTGAAGGCGAGGCGCGGATAGCCCGACTCGTCGCGCAGGCCGGCCGCCCGGATGGCGTTCAGCTTTTCGGCCACGATGCCGAACGCCTCGTCCCACGAGATCGGCACGAAGCCGGGGTCCTCGCTCCGGCCCTTGCGCGGGTTGGTCCGCTTCATCGGCCGGGCGATGCGGTGCGGGTTGTAGGTTTTCTGGATCAGCCCGTAGGCCTTGACGCAGACCCGCCCGCCGGCCGGATGCTCGGCGATGTCGAAATTCGGCTCGACCCGCAGCGCCACGCCGTCGCGCACCTCGACCTTCATCAGGTCCGGGCCCGCGGCGCACTGGTTGCAGTAGACCGGAACCTTCCGGATTTCGCCGCTGGTCATGGCGCGGTTTCTCGCTGTAGCGCAGCCGGCCGGCGCGGCCGCGGCATGGCCTGCGGGGATTATGTCAACTTCAGCCCGGTTTGCCTATGATGGCGCGGCATGCGGGCCGGGTGCCCGGCATGTTCCGGCCTCTCCCGAACGACCCGGCAAACCGCCATGACCGAAACCGTCGAGTGCATCGTTGCCGGTACCGGCATCGTCGGGCTGGCGATCGCAAGGGCTCTGGCGCGGGCCGGTCGCGAGGTCGTCGTCGTCGAACGCAACGCCTGGATCGGCAACGAGACCAGTTCGCGCAACAACGAGGTCGTCCACGCCGGTTTTCTCTACGCGCCGGGTTCGCTGCGCGCCCGCCTGTGCCGCCCGGGCGCCGAACGCATCTGGCGCTATTGCGAGAGCCGGGGCATTCCCTGCCGCCGGCTCGGCAAGCTGATGCCGGCGGCGGACGAAACCGAGCTTGGGCTCCTCGCCGGACTGGTCGAGGGCGGCCGGAGAGTCGGTGTTCCCGAACTGGAACTGCTGGACGCCGCCGGGGTCGCGCGGCTGGAGCCGGCCCTGCGCTGCGCGGGCGCGCTCCATTCGCCGTTTACCGGCGTCGTCGATACGCACGCGCTGATGCTCGCCTATCGCGGCGACGCGGAGGACCGCGGCGCGATGATCGCCTTTTCGAGCGCGGTGACGGGCGGCGACGTGCGCGACAGCATCCGGCTGCGCGTCGCCGGCGCGGACGGCGGCGAAACGGCGGTCGCCTGCCGCGTCTTCGTCAACGCCGCCGGGCTGGGCGCCCGCCGGATTGCGCTGTCCCTGACCGGCCTGGCGCCGCGCTTTGCGCCGAGGGTGCATTATGCCCTGGGCCGGTTCCTGGCATGGAGCGGCCGGCCGCCGTTCGGGCGCATCGTCGTGCCGCTTGGCGACCGCCTTGCCAATGGCGGCGCCTTCACTCTCGACATTGCCGGGCGAGGCAAGTTCGGCGGCGACCTCGTGTGGGTCGATGAAGTCGACTACCGGATGCCCGGCGATCTTGCCGCCAAATTCGCCGGTGCGATCCGCAGCTACTGGCCCGAGGTCGACGAAAGCCGCCTGTCGCCCGACTATGCCGGCATCCGGCCGCGCACCTGGGGGCCGGAGGCGGGCAACGGCGACTGGACGGTCTCCGGCCCGGCCGATCACGGCGTGCCGGGCCTGGTCAACCTGCTCGGCATCGAAACGCCCGGCGTCACCGCGGCGCTGTCGCTTGCCGACCACGTCCTGGGGTTGCTGGGGATCGCACCGGCACCCGAGGACTGAAGACGGAACCGGGGGGGGCGGACCCAGAGCTCCAGCCGGCCCTTCGCCCTACCGGCCGCCCTGCTGCAACACGTTGTTGCGCATCCGCTTGAGCAGCGCCAGCAAGGTCCGCCGCTCCTCGGCGGAAAAGCCGTCCATGGTCGACTCGATAATGCGCAGGACGCTGGGATAGGCCTCGTCCACTTTCCGGCGGCCGGCTTCCGTGAGGCAGACCAGCACGTTGCGCCGGTCGTGCGGCGGCGTCTTGCGCTCGATCAGCCCGTCGCGCGCCATCTGGTCGACGATCCGGCTGAGATTGGACCGGTCGATCGCCAGCTTGCCCGAGAGATAGCCGATATTGTGGCCGTCGCTCTCCTGGAGCACCGCCAGCACCCGCCAGAACATCACCGAGATGCCGAACGGGCGCAGGGCATGGTTGAGGGCCGCAAAATTTCCCGACTGGATGGTGTAAATGTAATAGGTCGGGAAATCGGTGACGGAGAAACGCACTTGAGTCAGGTCATCGGGCAAGGGTCGGCCGGCTCCCTGTTTTCCGCATTGTCGACATGTATTTTGCAGGTGACATCCGGCCCGGCGGCTTGATACACCGATATATGAAATATGGATGTAATTTCACTTAAATCAACCGGCTTCCCGGAGGCTTCATGCGCATCGTCATGCTCGGCACGGCCGCCGCCGCGCCCGATCCGGACCGCAACCACTCGGCCATCCTGATCACCGTCCGCGGCCGGCACTACATGTTCGACTGCGGCCACGGCGCGACGCACCAGTTGATCCGCAGCAACGTCAATCCCGGCCATGTCGATACGGTGTTCCTGTCGCACCTGCACTACGACCATGTCGCCGACTTCGCATTTTTCGTGCTGACCAGCTGGATCACGAACCGGGAGAACGCGCCGGTCGTGGTCGGCCCGCCCGGCACGCGCGGCTTCGTCGAGCACCAGTTCGCCGACGGCGCCTTCGCCAAGGATATCGAGGCGCGGGCCGCCTACAAGAACCGCCAGGGCAACATGCATGTGCTCAAGCCCGACGTGCGGGAATGCGAGCCCGGCCTGGTGTTCGAGGACGATCTGGTCCGGGTCTCGGCCTGCTATGTCGAGCACATCCCGCAAGAAATCTCGCCCTGCTTCGGCCTGCGGCTGGATTCGGTCGACGGCAAGTCGGTGGTGTTCTCGGGCGACACCGCGCCGTGCGAGCGGCTGGTCGAACTGGCGCAGGACTGCGACCTGCTGATCCACGAATGCACCTTCCCGGAAAAGGCGCTGGAATTCCGCCGCAAGGCCAATGTCGGCACCTGGGCCCATACCAGCCCGGTCGAACTCGGCAAGATCGCCACGGCGTCGCGCTGCAAGAGCCTGGTCGCGACCCATTTCGGCAGCTTCGATACGACGTACCCGGTGCTGCGCGACATGATGTCGGTCCACATGCCGCGCGAGCTGATCGGCCCCGCCTTCATGGAGGATGTCGTCGCCGACATCCGCCGGAACTACAGCGGCGAACTCCGCCTCGCCCACGACGGCATGCGCATCGACCTGTAGCCGGCCGGCGCTACATCTGGTTGGGCAGCCAAAGCACGATTATCGGGAAGGCGATCAGCATGACCAGGCGCACCAGGTCGGAAGCGATATAGGGCGTCACGCCGGCATAGATCGACTTGAGCGGCACGTTCGGCGCCTCGCCCTTGATGACGAAGACGTTGAGGCCGAACGGCGGCGTGATCAGGCCGAGTTCGGTCACCATGACCACGATGACCCCGAACCAGATCGGATCGAAGCCCAGGCCGACGATGGTGGTGAAGAACACCGGCACCGTCAGCAGGATGATCGCCATTGCCTCCATGAAGCAGCCGAGGACGACATAGAACAGGATTATGAGCGCCAGCGTGCCGTAGCGCCCGAGATCGAGGGAGAGCAGCGCTTCGGCCACTTGCTGGGGAAACTGTGTGATCGTGAGGAACCGGGCGAACAGGATCGCCCCGATCAGCACGATGAACAATGCGCCGGTCGTGATCAGCGCTTCGCGCAGGCAGTCGAGCAGCCGGCCGACCGACATGCGGCCGATGGCGAAGGCCAGGATGCCGACGGCGGCGGCGCCCATGGCCGCGGCCTCGGTCGGGGTGAAGACGCCGCCGTAGATGCCGCCGATGACGAAGGCGAACACGGCCAGGATCGGCCAGACCGTCCTGAGCGAGGCAAAGCGGGTGCGCCAGTCCGACCGTTCGCCCGCAGGCACCCATTCCGGCCGCACCACGGCGACGCCCTGCACCGCCGCCATATACATCAGCACGGCGAGCAGGCCGGGGAGCAGGCCGGCGACGAAGAGCCGGCCGATATCGGTTTCCGTGATGATGCCGTAGACGGCGAGCACGATGGAGGGCGGGATCAGGATGCCCAGCGTGCCGCCGGCCGCGATGGTGCCGGTCGCCAGGCTGTCGGCATAGCCGTAGCGCCGCATTTCCGGCAGGGCGACCTTCGACATGGTCGCCGCAGTCGCGACGGACGAGCCGCAGATCGCCGCGAACCCGCCGCACGCCGCGACGGTGGACAGCGCCAGGCCGCCGCGCCGGTGGCCGAGCCAGGCGTTGGAGGCGCGGAACAGGTCGCGGCTCATGCCGGACGCGTTGGCCAGCGCGCCCATCAGGACGAACAGGGGCACCAGCCCGAAGGTGAAGTCGGTCAGCGTGCGGATCGGCGTCAGCTCCAGCAGCGACAGGGCCGGGCCGATATCCGTCAGCACGGCGAAGCCCCCGACGCCGACCAGCACCATCGCGATGCCGACCGGCACGCGCAGCAGCATGAGCGTGAACAGAACGACGAAGGCGCCGATCGCAAGGCTGAGGCCGTCCATCTTGCAGCGGCCCGCCCGCTAGTCGACCGCCGGCCCGGCCGCGGGCGCGGCGATCTCCCTGCCGCACAGGACCGCCCAGAGGCGCACGGCGCTCAGGAAGGCCGCAGCGCAGGCCGAGAGGGCCACGAGCCCGTAGAAGATCCACAGCGGGAGGGCGAGATCGAAGGTCACCTCCTCCGACGCGATGACGGACTCGACCCGGCCGAACATGATCCAGGCGATCGCCAGGATGACCGAGAAAGTCACCGCCGATGCAACGATGTCGATCGCCCTCTTCGCCTGCGCGCCGACCGCAAGCCACACCGTGTCCATGGTGATCTGCTGGCCGTAGTAGGATGCCAGCGCAATGCCGTTCATCAGGGCGACACCCATGACGAGCCGGCCGAGATCGTTGGTGTCGGGAATCGGCGCATTGAAGAAAAAGCGCAACAGCACCGAGACGAAGACCAGCAGGGTCACGCCGAGCAGGAGCAGGGCGGCAAGGACGGACAGGGTCCGGATTGCGCGGTCGAGAAGTTTCGATTCCATTCCTGGCCCGGTATCGGTCGGCGCGGCGCCAGCGCCGCTCGCCCTTTTTCGCATTTCGGGCGCGTTCGCGCATCCCCGACATATGAGAATATTATTGTATTTTACATGTTTTTCGGTATGGTGAGAACCGCCTGCAACGAATGGCCCCCGGTCCGGTTTCCGGCCGGGTGCGGACGCACTTATGCGGGCATCGAGGGAGGAAGACAGATGGTTATTCGCACGATCCGCATCGCGGCCGCTGCGGCACTGGGCCTGTGCCTGCTGGCCGGCCCGGTCCAGTCGAAAACGGTCACCCTGAAATTCGCCCACTGGGTGCCGCCGGTGCATCCGCTGCACAAGGCATTCGTCGCCTGGGGCACGTCGATTACCGAAAAATCGGGCGGCAGCATCAAGTTCCAGTATTTTCCCGCAAGCCAGCTCGGCAAGGCGAGCGATCATTACGATATGGCGAAGACGGGCATCGCCGATGCGGTCTGGATCAATCCCGGTTTCAACCCGGGTCGCTGGCCGGTCACGTCGCTGCCGGAACAGCCGCTGATGCTGAAAGAACCGCTCGGCGCCTCGCGCGCGCTGACGGCCTGGTATGCCGAATTCGCCGACCGGGAAATGACCGACGCCAAGAACTGCCTGATGCACACCATGGTGCCGCTGACGATTTTCTCGACCCGCAAGGCGATCAAGACGCCGGCGGACCTGAAGGGCGTCAAGATGCGGCCGTCGAACGCCACCCAGGCGCGCATCTTCAAGCAGGCCGGCGCGGTCACGGTGTTCTCGCCGTTCCCGAAGATCCGCGACACCTTCGAGCGCGGCATCGCCACGGCGTCGACCGGCGTCCACGGCGCGCTGATCGCGTTCGGCGGCCACAAGGCGACCAAGTACATCATGGATGTGCCGCTGTTCGGCGCGGTCTGGAACATCGTGCTGAACAAGGCGGCCTACACCAAGCTGGACGCGAAGCAGAAGGCGGTCGTCGACGCGCATTGCTCGCCGGAGTGGGCGGTCCGGATCGCCGACCCGGTGGCGCAGTCCGACTGGGCCGGAGAGAAGAAGCTCCGCGCGATGGGCAAGACCTTCGTGCCGATCTCGGAAGCCGACAAGGCCGCCTGGCGCAAATTCTCCGCGCCGGCGCTGGACGCCTGGAAGAAGGATGTCGCCAAGCGCGGCTTCGACCCGGAAGCCGTCTACAAGTCGCTGATCGACAAGCTGAGGGCGGAAAAGGCGCTGGTCGAATAGGGCGCCAGCCGAACGCGTAATCGAAACGGGCGCCCGGGGCGCCCGTTTCCGATTCAGGAACCCGAAACGCGCACCGGCCGGTCGAAGGCGCCCGCCATCGGCACGGTGCGGTCCGTACCGGCCAGTTGCGGCCAGCCGATCGGGCTGCCGACGGTTTCGGCCGCAGCGCCGGCGGGCGGATCGACCCAGCCGGAAGCGACGAGGCGCCGGCCGGTGACGGCGTCCGCCGCGGCGGAGCAAAGCCAGGCGACCGGCGGCGCCATTGCGGCGGCGGGCACCAGGGAGGCCCGGTCGAGCGCCGGCAGGTCGGGCACCATCGGCGTATCGGCCGGGCCGCCCGGAATGACGACGTTCACTGTGACGCCGGTGCCGGCCAGTTCGGCCGCCCAGGCGGCGGACAGAGCCTCGAGCGCGGCCTTCGATGCGCCGTAGGACGCCACGCCGGGCCGCAGCATCGAATCCAGGTTGGTCGTGACGTTGACGATCCGGCCCCAGCCGCGCGCAATCATCGGGCCGGCGACGGCGCGCGCCGCATGGAAGGCGCCGGCGACGTTGACATCGAACAGGCGGCGCCATCGGTCCGCATCGACCGCCGTGAGATCGACCGGGCGTTCGAAGATGCCAGGGTCGACGAAGGGCGGACCCAGGCCCGCCGCATTGACCAGGACGGCCGGTTCGCCGAGTCCGGCGGCGAGCCGGCCGACGGCGTCTCCGACCGCGCGGACATCCGCGATATCGACGGTCTCCGCCATCCGGTCGCTCTCGGGGAGGTCAAATGCCGGATGCGCCGGCGGCAGCGTCGCCCGGTCGAGCAGGGCCAGCCGGAACCCGGCCATTGCCAGCCCGGCCGCAATGGCGGTTCCAAGCCCGCCGGCCGCGCCGGTGACGAGGGCAACCCGGTTCGGCGTCATGGCGCTCTCCCTTCCGTTGCTCCGCTGGACTTCGGTCGGCGGTTCGGCCAGAAAGTTCCGATACGGCTCGCCAGCGGAGGGACATTGCATGCCGGCCTATCTCGTGACCAGCGTCGAAGTCTTCGACCTGCCGACCTTCAAGGCGGAATACAGTTCGCGCGGCTCGGCCGCCGTCGCGCAATATGGCGGCCGGTTCCTGGTCGAGGGCGGCAAGCCCGAACCGATCGAGGGCGACTGGCTGCCCAAACGCATGGCGATCGTCGAGTTCGAGTCGGCGAAGGCGGCGCGGCGCTTCTACGATTCCCCGGAATACCGGGAAGCCCGGCGCCATCGCCGGGACATCGCCGATTTCAACATGATCCTGGTCGAGCCGCCGGACGGTTAGCCCGGCCGGAACGGCTCGCGCAGGCCCGCCCGCTCCAGCAGGGGCAGCACCCGCTCGATAAAGAACGGCAATTCCCTCCGGAAATCGAAGAAGCTCAGCGAGGCGCCCGAGACCCCTGCGCCGTGCAGGGCGATCAGCCCCTCGGCGACCTGCTCCGGCGTCCCGACCAGCGGGAAGGAGCCGTGACCGCCGGCAACCCGCTGCCGGGCGGCCATGACGTCCGCCGGGGCGGACTGGGAGGTTGCCGCCTTGGCGCCGGTCCAGCGGTCGACCGCCTCGTCGTCGGCCTGGCGGAGCGCGTAGTCGTCGTAGAAATCGCGGGCCTCGGCCTCGGTTTCCCGGCACACGACATGGGTTATGGCGCAGATGCCCGCGAACCGGCCGCGCGTCGTGGCGTCGGCGGCGATGTCCGCCACGACCGCGGCGGCGTGATCGGCGTCGCGCACGACCGCGAACAGGAAATCCGCGGCATGGGCGGCGAAGGCCCGGCCTGCCGGCGACCCGCCGGCCGACATGATGACAGGACCCGGCTGCTGCACGGTCGGCGGATCGGAATAGGCGTCCTGCAACCGGTAGTGGGCGCCGGCATGGTCGAAGCGCTCGCCGCGCACCAGCCGCGCGAAGACCTCGAACCATTCCAGCCCCTGCTCGTAGCGCGCACCGTGCTCCGGCAGGGGCACGCCGAACATGTCGAACTCGTCCCGGTTCCAGCCGCAGACGATGTTGAGGCCGGCGCGGCCGCCGCTGACATGGTCGATGGTGGAGACCGCCTTGGCCGCAAAGACCGGATGGACCAGGGCGACATGGACGGTGCAGAAGATACAGGCGTGTTCGGTGATCGCCGCAAGCGCCGCCGCCTGGGTCAGCGTTTCGTAGGACCGGGCAGCGTTGTCGTGGGCCCCGCCGTAACCCTTCCAGCGCGCCAGCGGCAGGTTGAATTCGAGGCCTGCCCAGTCGGCGATGCGGCTCGCCTCGGCGATGTCGGCCCAGACCGCCGGCCAGCGGCCTTCCTTGCGCGTGATCGCCAGCCCGCCTTCGGCATTCATCCGGAACACGCCCAGCTTGAGGGGGTTGGGCCCGAACATCGGATTGGCCCGGCGCGCCGTTGTCATGGCAAGAGGCCCCGGTTCCGTCGCGCGCCGGCCGGCCGCACTACGGCTATTCGGCGGCGATCCGCCCGCCCGCGCCGACCTCCGGGAACAGCGGCGCGACCTCCTCCATGAAGCGCTGCATCTCCTCCCTGGTCTGCTGCGGATCTTTGAGGCCGATGTTGACGTAGAGGCCGAGCTCGTCGATCCCCATTTCGGCGAAGCGGCCGACCGAATCGGCGATCGCCTGGGTGCTGCCGAGCAGGACCATGCCCGAAACGAGGTCCTCCGGCTTCATCCGGCTGACCCGGTCGGCCATGTCGTGCCAGTAATCGTAGGACTTGGTCTTCGCCTTCGAGGCCGTCCGCATCGTCGGCAGGGCGTTTTCCAGGAAGAAGCGGACCTGCCGTTCCCGCGCTGCCAGTTCCTCCTCCGGCGTGTCGCCGAAATGCAGGAAGATCGACGAGTTGACGACACCCGGTTCGTGCCCGTTGGCCGCGCAGTTCTCCCGGTAATAGTCGATCATCTTGTCGACGCCGCCGAACGACATGCCGGCGGCGAAGGGCGCGATCGACATGTTGAAGCCGCGCCGGCAGGTCATGTCGACCGTCGGCCGGGAGAAGCAGGCAACATAGACCGGCAGCGGATTCTGGACCGGCTTGGGGACGATCTCGACGTCCTCGAAGCGGAAGAACGCGCCGTCATGAGACCAGCGACCTTCTTCGGTCCAGGCCCGGTGGACGATGTCGAGCCCTTCGGCCAGCAAGTCTGCATTGCGCTCGAAATCGATGCCGAAGCGGTCGTATTCGTGCTTGTCGAATCCGCGGCCGCAGGCGAAGTCGACCCGCCCGCCGCTGATCACGTCCACGGTCGCCCAGTTCTCGGCGACGCGCAGCGGATGATGCAGCGGCAGCACGGTCACCGCCGGCATCAGCCGGATCCGCTCGGTCCGGGCGGCGACGACGCCGAGCATGATTTCCGGCGAGGCGTTGGTGCCGAATTCGTTGAAATGATGTTCGCCGATCCAGGCGGAATGCATGCCCAGCTCCTCGGCGTAGACCGCCTGGTCGACGATCTGGAGCAGCAGATCTTCGACCGTCCGGGTGTTGTTCCTGTAGGTGTTGTCGGCGTTCGAAAAGTAGCTGAACTTCATCGCCGTCTCCGGCGCCCGGCCCTCATCGCCGGGCCGGGCGAAAACCGTGAAACTTAGATGTATTGTCACATAAATCGGCGCGCCGGACAAGCCGCAATCCGCCGCTCGCCCTGCTTCGCGGCGCCGGGAAATGCCGCCGGCGCGGTGCGGTTACGCGACCCGGCGCTGCCCGACCGGCCGCTCGCCGAGCGCCTGGAGAGCCGGCATCACGCCCGAGGCGAAGCGGTCCATGTTGGCGTCGGTCAGCTCGGCCGGCAGGGTGCCGAACTGCAGCAGCGCGATCAGGTTGCCGAAGCCCATGTCGCCGTAATAGTCGATCATCCGGTCGCGCACGGTCGCCGCGCTGCCGCAGACCATCATGCCCATCTCCATCGCCGGCTCGATGGCCAGGTCGCCGAACATGCTCTTCTTGGCGGCGGCGATCCGCTTCATCGACGCGCGCGAGGTGTAGCCGGGCGGCAGCAGGAACTCGATCGGCATGCGGGCGAAGCAGTTGCGGAAATTCTCGAAATGCGGCTTCGCCTCGGCAACCGCGCTTTCGTCGGTCTCGCCGACATAGATCGGGACCGCCCAGCCGAGTTGGCTGTCGTTGGCGATGTAGCCGTATTCCTGCGCCCGGACCCGGTAGAGATCGAGATATTTCTTCACCGCGGCAGCCGGACTGAAGGTCTGAAGATAGGTGTAGCGCCGGTCCGGATGAGCGGCGAAGTCGATGGTCTCCTGGCTGCCCTGGGACGGGATCCAGACCGGCGGATGGGGCTGCTGGTAGGGCCGCGGCCAGGTGTTCACATAGCGGTGCTTGTAGTGCTTGCCGGAGAACTCGAACGGCCCGGTCTCGGTCCAGGCCCGGATGATGAGGTCGTGGGCTTCGTGGAAGCGCTCGTGGCTCGACGTCGGGTCGACGCCGAAGACGTGGTACTCCGCCCCGATGCCGCGCACGAAGCCGGTGATCAGCCGGCCGCGGGTCAGCGTGTCGATCATCGCGTGCTCCTCGGCCAGCGTCAGCGGATGCTGGCGCAGCGGCAACGCGCTGCCGAGGATGCAGATCTTGACCCGGTGGGTGCGCCGGGCGAGCGACGACGCCATGACGATGGGCGACGGCATCATGCCGTAGGCGGTCTGGTGGTGCTCGTTCACGCCGATGCCGTCGAAACCCAGTTCCTCGGCCCGTTCGAGCTGGTTCAGATAGCGCTCGTAGAGCATGGCGCCCTTCTCCGGGTCGTAGTGCCGGTTCGACAGCTTGACCCAGGAGGTGCCGACCTTCCGGACCTCGTCGAGATCGACTTCGGCATAGGGCATCAGGTGGAAGAAGAAGACCTTCATGGCTCAGCCTCCGTTCACATGGGCGTCGATGGCGGCGGCCAGGGCGTCGGCCTTCTCGATATGCAGGAAATGGCCGGCCTCGGGCACGACCGTGACGCCGGCGCCGGGGATCATTCCGGCGATGGCCCCGGCGTGATCGGCGGACAGGATGTTGTCGTGGGCGCCCCAGACGATATGGGTCGGCACGTTGATCCGGTGCAGCCATTTCGGCAGGTGGGGATCGTGCAACCGCGGCTCCCAGGCGAGGCGGGCGAAGGACGACCGGTTCTTGAGCCAGATGTCGTCGGCCTCGACCGCTTCGGGCAGCCGGGCGATCGCGGCCTCGGCAAACGCCCGGTCGTGGAAGCCCTGCCGGAAGGTCTCCTCCGGCGACCAGGCGAAGGGATCGCCGGTCGCCAGCCCCGGCACATGGACGCCGGCCGGGCAGACCAGGGTCAGGCTGGCCAGCCGGGCAGTGCTGCGGACGGCCACTTCCATCGCGATCCAGCCGCCGAGCGACATGCCGGCCAGATGCACCCCGGCGAGGTCCAGATGATCAAGGAAGTCGAGATAGAAGTAGGCGACGTCGTGGATGTTGTCGAACCAGTCCGGCTCGTCCGATCCGCCGAAGCCGGGATGCTCCGGCGCGATCAGGTCGTAGCGCTCGGCAAGCCGCGTCATGAACGGAAGTTCGATGCCGCCGCCTCCGGCGCCGTGCAGGAACAGGAGCGGCGGGCCGCTGCCGCCGCGCAGCAGGCTGACGGTGCAATCGCGGACGGTTTCTGTCGATTTCTGCAATCCGCTCACCTTTGTGTTTCTTTCATCGGGTGTGTTTCGATCATCGGGACCGACGCCGGGAACCGCGTTCCGAAGCCGGCGGGGGTTGCTATTCGGCGGCGACGGATACCGGCGTTTCGGCCGCGATCATCCGGTCGATCTGCCGGCGGACGTGAAGCAGCGCCCGATCGACCTCCAGGGGCAGCATCGGCGCGTCCCGGTCGAGATCGATAACGATCTGCTGGGCCTCGATAATGTCCTTGTCTTCATGGAAGGCCTTGACGACGACATCGAGCACCTTCCGGTCGAGTCCCTCTGCGTCGAGGCCGAAGTCCCGCGGCTGGGCGAAGTGGTAATGGCAGGTGTTCGCCGTCTCGGGGGTCAGAGCCGACAGATGGCGGAACTGGATCGCGTTCCGCCGGTCTCCGGCGTGACCGCCCCCGCCGACCGGCGCCATGCCGAAATCGGCGACCACGCAATTCCCGCGGATATGGAAATCGTAAATGCTCCAGCGGTCGACGTTGCCGGCGAAGTTGCCGAAGGGGGCGAAGGCCGGCGTCGGCGGCGTATCGTCGGTCGTGTTCTCGATGTGCAGGCCGAAATCGGTGTGCGTAATCCGGGGCCGCTGTTCGGCATAGCTGGCGGTGCCGATGGTCTTCTCGTGGACGTAGGGCAGATGCGAGAAGTCGAGGAAATTGTCGACGATCAGTTGATAGTTCGACTTGTAGTGCAGATAGCCGCCCTCGTAGGGCCACGCCGGATCGTCGAGATAGGGCCAGTCGATGATATCGCCGGGATCGGCCAGCGCCTCGTCGCCCATCCAGATCCAGATCACGTTCTGCCGTTCGACGACGGGATAGCGGCGCACCCGGTACTTCTCCGGAATCCGCGTCTCGCCGGGAATCTCGACGCAGGCGCCGCTCGGGTCGAACATGAGCCCGTGATACATGCAGCGCAGGTTGTCGCCCTCGATCCGGCCCCGGGAAAGCGGCGCCAGCCGGTGGCAGCACCGGTCCTCCAGGGCCGTGACCGCGCCGTCGGTCGTGCGGTACAGCACCACCGGCTCGTCCAGATATATCCGCGCGAAGGGTTCGCCTTCCGTGACCTGCTTGGCCCAAGCGGCGACATACCACGCATTCCTGATCCACATGTTCCTGTCCCTCCTCGATAACCCGCCTGCGCCCATCTGCTCGCCGGGTCAGCCTGCCGTACAGCCGCCGTCGATGGGAATGGCGGTTCCTGTGATGAAGCTGCCGGCCGGTGAGGCGAGCAGCAGGGCAAGGCCCTGCAGTTCGGCCGTGTCGGCGATCCGGCCCATCGGCACCATGCCGCTAAAGGCTGCCGCGACTTCGGGGTCGTTGAGCCGTCCGCCCGCGATGTTGGTGAAGAACGGGCCCGGCGCGATGGCGTTGACGGTGACGTTGTGGGGTGCCAGTTCCATGGCCGCCTGGCGCACGAGACCGACGACGCCGGTCTTCGTTGCGACATAGGCATAGCCGACCATGGTCTCGGCCTGGAGCCCGGCGATCGACGCCGTCACGACGATACGGCCGGACTTCTGCCGCTTCATGTGGCGGGCGGCGGCCTGGACGGTGGCGAAGACACTGGTCAGGTTGACCTGCACGACCTCGTCCCATTTCGCCGGGTCGACGGCGTCGATCTTGCCCACCTCGGTCAGGTAGCCCGGCCCGGCGCTGATGCCGGCGTTGGCGAATACGGCATCGAGCCGGCCCCGGCTTTCGGCAACCGCGTCGATGGCAGCGCGCAGGGCGGCCAAATCCGCCACGTCCAGGACGACGCCCTCGACAGAGGCGCCGGCGGCGGCGAAGCGTCCGGTGTGCCGCTCCAGCGTCTCGGGATCGATGTCCGCCATGACGACATGGGCGCCGTTGTCGGCCATGACCTCGGCCATGGCGAGGCCGAGTCCGCTCGCCGCGCCGGTGACGAAGGCGACATGGCCGGAAACGTCGAACAGGTCCGCCGCCTTCATGGGCGCCCTCCGGAGGTTGCGGCGCCGATCTCCGGGGCGACCTGCGCGGCCCAGTCGTAGGCGGCCATCAGGCGGCCGTGGCGCCTCGCGATCAAATCGCGGGTATGCGGATGGGGGAAGATATACAACTGCCCGTCCAGAATCGCCCGGATCGTCCAACGCCCGACCTCGACCGGCTTCATGCCGTCTTTCAGGGCGGCCGCCAGCTTGGGGTCCGGCGCCTGGTCGAAGGAGCCGCCGAAGCGCGCCGGCCGGTTCCGCCCGACATCGTAAATCGCGGTATCGACCGCGGCGGGGCACAGAACCGAGACGCCGATATTGCTGTCGGCGAGATCGCCGGCCAGCGCTTCGGACAGGCCGACGACGGCGAATTTCGAGGTAGTGTAAACGCCGTAGCACCAGCCCGGCATGACATGATGCCCGCCGATCGAGGCGGTGTTGACGACATGACCGCCTTCGCCGTGAGCCAGCATCGCGGGCAGAAAGGCCTGGAGACCGTTGACGACCCCCATGAGGTTGACGCCGAGCACCCAGTCCCAGTCGGCGTCCGGCACCCGGTCGAGCGGCACGCCGGTATAGCCGACACCGGCGTTGTTGCAGAGGATGTGCACCGCCGGGAAGACGTCGGCGACCTGCGCCGCAGCCCGCTTCATCGCGTCCCGGTCGGAGACGTCGGCGACGAAGCAGCGGACTTCGACGCCGCCAGGGGAAAGGCGGTCGGCGGCGCGCCGCAGCCTTTCTTCGTCCAGATCGAGCAGGGCCAGGCTGACACCGGCTTCGGCAAAGGCCTCGGCCATCCCGGCGCCGATACCCGAGGCGGCGCCCGTAATGACGGCGGTTTTGCCCGATAGCTCGTCCAAGGCGGCAATTCCCCGTTGGCCTGCCGCAACTCCGGCGCCGGAAACGGCTGGCGGCAATTGTACGGCTGTGTTATTATCATAATATGATTATATCGACCAGCGCCAAGTTCGGCAGTCCAGAAAGAAGCGGGACTCATGGACAGTCTGCACGACCGGATCGGCTTTCTGCTGCGCAACGCGTACCAGAACCTGAACCGGGACTTCCGGAAAAAGCTGACCCAGGAACGGATCACGATCCACCAATATGTGGTGCTGCAAGGACTCGGCGATCTGGGCGAAGCGATCCAGCGCACGCTGGCCGAGCATTGCGCCATCGAGCCGAGCAACCTGAACGTGATGATCAAGCGCATGAAGGCGAACGGCCTGATCGAGCATGTCGGCGAGGCGGCGGACCCGCGGGACGCGCTGGCGCTGACGCGCCGCGGCCGGGCGGTGCTCCGGCGATTTCAGGACCTGGATGTCGCGGTGACGCAGAAATTTCTCGAGCCGCTGACCGAAGCGGAAGCGAAGACGCTGCGCACGGCCCTGACCAAGCTGGTGCAGCATTCGCGCTGACCGCGCAGCGGCGGCGACTGCCGGTTCGCGACCGGGCCGCGCCGCACGGCATTCGCCGGCAAATTGCCAGACGCGGAGGATGCCGGTAGATGTGCGGGCGATGGAAAAGTCTGGCGCGGCAGGCGTGCGCCTGCCGATACGGATTGGAGCAACGCAGCGAGGGAGGAACCGCTCGATGAAACGCCTGATACTATTCCTGATCGCCCTGCCCTTCGTCGGCGCGGGCGCGGCTTCGGCCCAGACCATCGGGTTTGCAACCCTGCCGCCCGGCGCGATCAATAACGTGCAGGCCCAGGTGATCGCCAAGGTCGTCCAGGCCCATACCGATCTGAAGGTCCGCGTGACGCCCTATCGCGGCGGCGGCGCGGTCGCCGCGGCGGTGAACAGCAAGCGGGCCGAGATCGGCATTTCGGATGCGGTCGAGATTACCGACGCGCTCACCGGCACCCACCGGTTCAAGGACCGGCCGCACCCGAACCTGCGCGTCGCCTTTCGCGTGCTGTCCTTCCCGATCAGCATCTTCGTCCGCACGGATTCGCCGATCAAGACCATGAAGGACATGAAGGGGAAGAAGTTCGGCACGCGCTGGTCGGCCTTTCCGAACATGATCCCGCTCATGAACGGCTTGCTGGCGACGGCCGGACTGAGCCTCAAGGATGTCGAGGGCGTCCCGACGGCGAACATCATCCGCGGCGCCAACGATTTCAAGGCCGGCAAGTCCGACGCCTTCGGCTTCGCTATCGGTGCCCCGAAGGTCGCGGAGGTCAATTCCGCGGTCGGCGGCGTCCGCGTGCTGCCGATCGACAACTCGCCGGCCGGCATCGCCCGCATGAAGGCGGTACGTTCGGACTATTTCCCGATGCTGCTCAAGCCCCATCCGCGCTTCGTCGGGGTGCTCGAGCCGACCTGGGTCATGGGCACCGATCTCGTCATCTATTGCGGCGCCCATGTGCCGGACGACGTGATCTACAAGTTTGTCAAGGCCGTGCATCCCAACAAGAAGGAGCTGGCCCAGGGCCATCCCTCCTTCAACGGTTTCCAGCCCAAGAACATGAACAAGCAGTTCGCGACGGTGAAATACCATCCCGGCGCAATCAAATTCTATAAGGAGGCCGGCATCCAGCAGGGCAAGTGACCCTGCCGGACGAGCGGACGGCCGGGGACCCGCCCGCGGCCGTCAGGACGGAAGAACAGGACGATAGCGCGGCGCCGGCCGATCCGGTGCTGCGCTACGCCCGTCCGGTGCTGGCCGCGCTGCTGACCCTGGGTTCGCTCGCCTGGTCGGCAGATTTGTACCGCGATGTCGGCCTCGTGCTGTTCACCGAGCAGTTCCTGGCCGGGATGCTGGGCATCGCGCTCGCGCTCGTCTTCATGCACTATCCGGCGCGCCGCCGCACCGAGCGGACGCGCGTTCCCGTCTACGATCTGATCGCGGCGGTCCTCGGCCTGGGCGCCGGCGCCTATGTCGCGGTCGTCTTCCCGGAACTCAGCGAGCGGCTGGATGCCGACCCGCTCGACGGGCTGATCGTGTCGGCGATCTTCGTGACGCTGTGCATCGAGGGGCTGCGGCGCTCGGTCGGCTATTCGCTGACCGCCATCGTCGTCGTCTGCATCGCCTATTCCCTCGTCGGCCATCTGGTGCCGGGCGCGCTCGAGACCCGGCGGATCGAGATCCGGTCGTTCGTCACCTATCTGGCGCTCGACACCAGCGCCCTGCTCGGGCTGGCGATGGTCGTCGGCACGACCGTGGTCATCACCTTCGTCTTCTTCGGCCAGCTGCTGATGCGCTCCGGCGGCTCGCAATTCTTCAGCGACATCTCCCTGGTGCTGATGGGCCGCTACCGCGGCGGTTCGGCCAAGATTTCGATCATTGCGTCCAGCCTGTTCGGCTCGGTCTCCGGGGTCGCCGTGTCCAACATCGTCGCGACCGGCGTGGTGACGATCCCGATGATGAAGCGCTCCGGCTTCTCGCCGCGCTTCGCCGCCGCCGTGGAGGCCGTCGCCTCGACCGGCGGGCAGCTCATGCCGCCGGTCATGGGCGCGGTCGCCTTCCTGATGGCGGACTTCCTCGAACGGCCCTACCAGGACATCGTCATCGCCGCGCTGGTGCCGTCGCTGCTCTACTATGTCGGCCTGTTCATCCAGGCCGATCTCGAGGCGGCGAAGGCCGGCATCCGCCGGGTCCCGGCCGACCTGATTCCGCGCACCGCCGCGGTGCTGGCGACCGGCTGGGTGTTCATCATTCCCTTCGCCGCCCTGATCTGGGCGCTCTTCACCCTGAACTGGGAGCCGGAGACGGCAGCGATGCTGGCGTCCGGCGCCGTGCTGCTGCTTGCCTTCTACCTGATATCGGTCGGCCATCTGCAAAGCCGGACCGGCGGGTCGTTCCCGGAAACCCGGACCGTCCTGCCGCTCGCCGCGGCCATCGCCGCACCGATGCTCGTCCTCGTGTGGCTCCTGTTCGCCGTCGGCGTGCTGTCGTCGCTGATGGCGACGGTCCTGAGCGGCGCGGCCGTCATCACTGGATTCTTTGCCGCCGGCCTGGCGACGATGACCGCCGCGGCCGGCCGCGCCGCAACCCCGGCGCGCGCGCTGACGGGCGTGCCGGGCTATATGGTGCGGACGCTGGCCCGCGGCGCCCTGCCCTTCGCTGCGCCGCTGCTTGCCGCGGCCTGGGCGGCCTGGGGCGCGGACATCGTTCCGACGAGCTTCGTCCTTTTCCTAACGCTGGCGGCGCTGGCCCTCGCCGTCATGGCCGGCTCGCGGCGCAGCCGCAAGACTTCGGGCGCGGATGCGTCGCCCGAGGACGATGCGACGCTGCCGGCCGCAATCCCCGGCCTCCTCGACCTGTTGCGCCAGTCCCTGATCCGGACCGGCCTGTCCTCCCTCGACATCATCATGATCGTTGCCGGCGCCGGCTTCATCATCGGCACATTGCACATTACCGGGCTCGGCTTCGCCCTCACGGTCATGCTGGTCGACTTCGGCGGCGGCAGCCTGTTCCTGCTCCTGGTCATCGCGGCGGTGCTGTGCATCATTCTCGGCATGGGGATGCCGACGGCCGGCGTCTATATCCTGCTCGCGGTGCTGATCGCGCCGTCGCTCGCCAGGGTCGGCATCGACCCGCTGGCGGCGCACATGTTCATCCTCTATCTCGGCATGATGTCGCTGATCACGCCGCCGGTCGCGGTCGCGGCCTTTTTCGCGGCGAGCATCGCCGGGGCGCCGGCGATGAAGACCGGCTGGACCTCGGTGCGTTTCGGCTGGACCGCTTTCGTGGTGCCGTTCCTGTTCGTTTTCTCGCCGAGCCTGCTGCTCCAGGGTGAACCCCTGGACCTCGCCATCGATGTCGCCACTGCGGTCGGGGGCGTGTGGCTCCTGTCGGCGGCGATGATCGGCTACCTGGCCGGCCGGATACCGGGCGCCGTGCGGCTTCTCATGGCCTGCGCCGGCGTCGCCCTGCTGCTGCCGCGCGGCATCGACGGCCCGATCGTCTGGATCAATGCCGCCGGCCTCGCGCTGGCGGTGCTCGTTTTGGCCATCGAACTGCTCCGCCACCGGCGGGCGGGCGGGGCAAGCGGCCAACGCCGGCCGCAATAGACCGGACGCGGGCGGCCCAGCAGGCGGCGCAGCGGCCGGATCAACAGCCGGACAGGAACGCCAGAATCTCCGCCGCGGTTTCGTCCGGCGCCTCCTCGGCCAGGAAATGGCCGCAGTCCAGGGCGCGGCCGCGGACATCCCCGGCCCGCTCGCGCCAACTCCCGATCATGTCCAGGGTGCCGCCGGTCTGCCAGCCGGGGCGCCGGGCCATGTTGCCGGCCCACAGCACCAGCATCGGGCAGGCGATTTTGCGCCCCCGGTCGGCCTCGTCGTGGACCAGGTCGACCGCGATGGCGCGATAGTCCATGCAGGTCGTACGGATCGTCTCGGGATCGCTGAAGCAGCGCAGATACTCGGCGTAGGCCTCGTCGGTAATCGCGCCGTCCACCGCCGTCCACTGGCCGAGCAGGAAATCCAGATAGAATTCGGCGCTGTTGCCGATCAGCGTCTCCGGGAACGGGGAGGGCTGGCGCATCAGGTGCCAATGGAACCATGAGTAGGCCAGGTCGCGGTTCATGTTGTCGAAGGCCGCCTGGGACGCCACCACGTCGAGCGACGTGAAGCTGCGGACCCGCTCCGGATGGTCGAGCGCCATGCGATGGCCGACCCGGGCGCCGCGGTCGTGGCCGACGACGTGGAAGCGCTCGAAACCCAGCGCGGCCATGACCTCGACCTGGTCCTGCGCCGACGTGCGCTTGCAGAAGTCTTCCAGGTCGTCGGAGGCCGGCTTGCCGCTGTCGCCGTAGCCGCGCAAATCGGGCGCCACCACCGTGTAATGTCCGGCGAACTGCGGCGCCACCTTGTGCCACATCGCGTGGGTCTGCGGATAGCCGTGCAGCAGCAACAGCGGCGGTCCCGCGCCGCCCTGCACCAGATTGATGCCGACGGACGAAACCTCGATCCGGGTTCCGGAAAAACCTTCGAACATTGCCAAACCGCTTCCAGCCGAGTGGGCCGCAGATGCAGAAGACTAGGCGCAATTTCGCAAACCGCGAGTCAAAATACAGATGAACCTGCCGGTAGCCAGCAGGCGCTCCGCGAGCCGGCAGGTTCGGCTTCCAGGTCCGGGGCGGCGATGGGAAACTCGATATGTCAGGCGTTCGGGACTCAGGTTGCCAGAGATATAGACTAGTCGTATATACTAGTCTGACTTTTGGAGGCATGAATGGACTCGGTAGGGGCCTACGAAGCCAAAACTCATCTGCCTCGGCTGCTTGACAGGGTCGCCCGGGGCGAATGCCTGACGATTACCCGACATGGCAGGCCGGTTGCCCGGCTGGTTCCGGTGGCGAGCGACCGGGAGCGGGCGCAGGAAGCGATGGCGCGTATCGTCGAACGCCGGAGTCAACTCAAGCGGGCGCCTCTGGCTGAACTGCTGCAATCGATCCACGAAGGGCATCGCTATTGATGTCCGTCGTTATCGATTGTTCGGTGTTCCTGGCTTGGTGCATGGCGGACGAGGAAGAGCCCGCCGCTGTCGAAGCGATGCGGCGCGTTGCCGAATCGGGTGGCATCGCACCGGGCATCTGGTGGTACGAATTGCGCAACGCCCTTCTGGTCAACGAGCGGCGCGGCCGGATAACCCCGCAGCAGGTTTCGGATACGCTGGCGGACGGCGCCGCGTTGAGCATCGAGACCGACTCGGAACATGACGAGGCGACGGTCCTCGGTTTCGCGCGCCAACACAGCCTGACGGTATATGACGCGGCCTATCTCGAGGTCGCTTTCCGGCGCGGCCTGCCGCTGGCGACGCTTGACCGCAGGTTGTGCAGTGCCGCCGCCGACAACGGAATTGGCGTTATCGGCGATCTGGCCTGAAGCGTTACGCGAATTGCCTGCCGGGTCTACTCCGCCGGCGCCACGGCGCCCAGTTCCGCGCCGGAGCGCGCCGGCAGCAGGAGGGCGGCGGCGACCACCACCGCGGCCGCGCCGGCGACGATCAGCATCACCGTCTCGAAGGAGCCGTCGTTGGCCAGCACCCAGCGGGCGGACATGATCGCCAGGGCGCCGACGCCGAGATTGAGCAGGAATTTGACCGACAGCACCTTGGTGCGCCACTGGTCCGGGACGTAGCGCGCGAGCACGGCGTCGGTGATCGGGATCTGGCCGAACACGAAGGCCATCGCGAGCAGGGCGGCGGCGAACAGCGCGTAATCGGCCTCCAGCGCCATGACGGCCAGGAACACCGGCTGCGCCAGGGCGACGGTCAACAGCACCGGCTTGATGCGGTGCCGGTCGATGAGCCGGCCGACGGCGAGCTGGGAAAAGGCGGCCGCGGCGTAGACGATTGCGGCGAGCGCGCCGGTGATGGCGATGTCCTCCGTGATACCGGTCATGCGCACGTCGAACAGGCGCGGCACCAGGAAGGTCATGGCGCCGAACACGAAACCGCCGGCGGCCGTGACCAGGGCGAGCGCGACCAGCGCGCGCTGCCAGCCCGCGGCAAAGGAAACGTGGGCGCGTTCCCGGGCCGTGCCGGGCGCGGGCTCGGCCCGGCCGCTGCGGATCATGCCGACATAGGCGAGTCCGAGGGCGACCGACATGGCGCCCGGCACATAGAAGGCGGCGCGCCAGTCGATGAAGGAGAGAATCAGGCCGGTGAGCAGCGGTGCGCCGGCCACCCCCATATTGCCCCAGACGCCGTTGACGCCGAGGCGCCAGCCGACGTTGCCGCCGCCCTGGATCACCATGGAGATGCCGACCGGATGATAGATCGCGGCGAAAACGCCGATCGCCGCCAGTCCGATGCCGACCTGCAGCGGCGATTGCGCGAAACTGGTGGCGACGGAAGCCAGCCCGATGCCGATGAAGAAGACCGCCATCATGGCGTTGCGCCGCCACCTGTCGGCCAGATGCGCCGCCAGCGGCGCGCAGGCCGCGAACAGCACCATCGCCGGGATGCCGTAGGGCAGCATTTCCGCATAGGCGCCGTTTTCCGCCAGGCCGAACGCCAGCCCCGCGCTGAACGCCGCCTTGGCGAAGATCAGCATGAACAGGTGGTCGGCGAAGTGGCCGACGTTGAGGAACAGGAAATGGCTGCGGTTCGCAAACATGCAGGCCGGCCCTTGCGGGATGGAACGGCGGGAACATAAGGATGCCGCTGCCCATTGTCATTGACAACCCGCCGGACGCGAACCCTCAATGCGCCGGATGCACGGCGACAGGTTCGGGGCGGGTCCGGGAGGCGGGTCCGGAAACGGGGGCGGGAGAGAGATGTCGGCAACGCTGGTCTACATGACGGCCGGATCGGTCGAGGAAGCGCAGAAAATCGGCGCCAGCCTGGTCGAGCGGCGGCTGGCTGCCTGCGTCAACATCCTGCCCGGCATGCTCTCGCAATACCGCTGGGAAGGCCGCGTCCGGACCGACGGGGAGGCCGTCCTGATCGCCAAGACCCGCCGCGAGCTGGTCGACGCCCTGACCGGCCATGTCCGGGAAATCCACAGCTACGATTGCCCCTGCGTCGTCGCCCTGCCGGTCGAAGGCGGCAACCCGGACTTCCTGCAATGGATCGCCGACGAGACGGCTGGCCCGGACGGCGACACGGCGTAAGGCGCGGCGGCGTCTGGCGCCGGCCCGGCCGCACCGGTAGGCTGGGGGCATCGCAGTAACCGGGAGCCCTGCCATGCCCGACGGCCCGAACGCCTCTGCGCCGCCCGAATCCGGCAAGCGCACGAACCGCAGGCTGCGCTCGCGCATCACCACCGACGGCCTCGACCGGGTCGCCCACCGCGCCTTCATGCGCGCGATGGGGCTGGACAGCGCGGCGATCGCCCGGCCGATGGTCGGCGTCGTGACCACCGAAGGCGAGATGACGCCCTGCAACATGGGCCTCGCCAACCAGGCCGATTACGCCCGGCGCGGCATCGTCGAGGCCGGCGGCACGCCGCGGGAGTTCCGCACCATTTCGGTCTCCGACGGCATTTCGATGCAGCACCAGGGCATGAAATTCTCGCTGCTGTCGCGCGAGATCATCGCCGACAGCGTCGAGGCCGTGGTGCGCGGCCACGCCTACGACGCGCTGGTCTGCTTCGCCGGCTGCGACAAGACCCTGCCCGGCATGATGATGGCGATGGCGCGGCTCAACGCGCCGTCGGTCTTCATCTACGGCGGCTCCATGCTGCCCGGCACGCGCGGCGGCGAGGACGTGACCGTGCTGACCGCCTACGAAGGCGTCGGCGGCGTGCTGGTCGGCACGGTGCCGGAGGAGGAGGTCAACGAGCTGGAGCTGGTCTGCGCGCCGACCGTCGGGGCCTGCCCCGGCCAGTTCACGGCGAACACGATGGGCATGGTCTCCGAGGCGCTCGGCCTGGCGCCGCTCGGCTCGTCGATGATCCCGGCGGTCTTCGCCGAGCGGCAGGGCATCGCCCGGCGCGCCGGCCACGCCGTCATGGCGGCGCTCGAGAAGGGCGGGCCGCTGCCGCGGGACCTGATCACCCGCACCGGCCTGGAGAATGCCGCCGCGGTGGTCGCGGCGACCGGCGGCTCGACCAACGCGGCGCTCCACCTGCCGGCCATCGCCAACGAGGCCGGCATCGGCTTCGACATCGACGATGTCGCCCGTGTGTTCGACCGCACGCCGCTGGTCGCCGACCTGCAGCCCGGCGGCCGCTTCCTCGCCAGGGACGTGCACGGCATCGGCGGCGCGCCGGTCGTCTTCCGCCTGCTGATGGAAAGCGGCCTGTTCGACGGCGCCGCCCTGACCTACACCGGCGAAACGATGGCCGACGCGCTCAAGGATGTCCCGGAGCCCGACGGCGAGATCATCCGCCGGAAAGGCGACGAGCGCTCGCCGGACGGCGGCGTGATCGTGCTCAAGGGCAATTTGTGCCCGGACGGCGCGCTCCTGAAGGTCGCCGGGCTGAATTCGACGTATTTCAAGGGCCCGGCCCGGGTGTTCGACGAGGAGGAGAGCTGCAACGAAGCCGTCCAGGCGCAGGCCTACGCGGACGGCGAGGTCATCGTGATCCGCAACGAGGGCCCGGTCGGCGGCCCCGGCATGCGCGAGATGCTCGGCACGACGGCGCTGATCTACGGCCAGGGCCGGGGCGAGAAGGTGGCGCTGCTGACCGACGGGCGCTTCTCCGGCGCGACCCGCGGCATGTGCATCGGCTACGCCGCACCGGAAGCCGCGGTCGGCGGCCCGCTCGCCCTGATCCGCGACGGCGACGTCATCGAGATCGACGCCGCGAAACGCTCGATCAACGTCCTGCTGTCAGACGACGAACTGGCCGCCCGCCGCGCCGCCTGGCGGGCCCCCGACCCGCGCCGGCTCGGCGGCGCGCTGGAGAAATACGCAAGGCTGGTCGGCCAGGCCAACAAGGGCGCCGTCACCCATTCCGGCGGCGTGGAATGGGCGTGGGAGGAATAGGGGACGAACCGCCGGTACCGGTAAACGGGCGCTGTTAAAACGGGCGTTGGACTACCGCTCCAGCGCCGTCATCAGTTCGCGCCATTCGCGGGCGCTGAGGCCGCTGTCCTCCTGCGTCACCGCTTCGCCGGCAATCATGCGCCGGACCGCGGCGAGCGCCGGCGCCGACAGGCTGACCGCGCCCATGCTGTAGTCGCGGAAGGCCTGCGCCGTGATCGGCACCCACCGCTCGGTCAGCGCCAGCATGACATCCGCATAGGCGCGAATTTCGTATTGCGCATGGGCGTCGGCGCGCAGGCTGAGGAAATGCAGCAGATTGTGCAGGTCGGTCTTCCAGTACCACTGGGTATAGACGCTGAGCGGCAGGTTCATGCGCGCCAGTTCGCGCGCCAGCCCCTGGCGGCCCGGATCGGCCGGCGCGCCGTCCGGCCCTTCGTTCAGCATTTCCTCGTAATGGTCGTAACAGGCCGCCGCGTCGTCGCGCAGCAGTTGCAGGACGCGCGCGGCCTCCTCGCCCTCCAGCACGTCGCCCCGGCCCTGCCGGTTCGCGGCGGACTGGGCCGCCAGATGCTCCGGCGCCGGAATGTAGAATTCCCGGTCGAGCACGGAATAGCGCGCCGAATATTCGTTCACGTTGGCGGTGCGGTGGCGGATCCACTGGCGCGCGACGAAGACCGGCAGCTTCACATGCAGCTTGATCTCGCACATTTCGAACGGCGTCGTGTGCCGGTGGCGCAGCAGGTAGCGGATCAGGCCGGCGTCGTTGCGCACCGATTTCGTGCCCCGGCCGTAGGACACGCGCGCCGCCTGAACCACCGCGAAGTCGTCGCCCATGTAATCGACGACCCGGACGAAACCGTGATCTAGCACCGGGAAGGCGGTGTAAAGCACCTCCTCCAGCCCTGGAGCAACGACGCGCCGCGTCTCGACTGTGCGGGCGCGCGCCTCCTCGATCTCGGCGATCTGGTCAGCCGTAGCGTTGGCGTTGGGCGGCGGCAGGGTATTGGGCTGATTCGGCATGTCCGGCGGTTTCGATGTCCCTTCTAACTTCCGAAACACCAAATGTAATGGCATCGAGTCGTTCTGGTCCATGCTGAAACGGGTGCACAAAGGGGCTTTCCACCGTCTCAGCGTCAACCACCTAGCCGGCTATGTCACTGAAATTGCGGGCAGCCGTACAATTCGTGGTCGCGACACGACGAATCAGGTGGCAGCCGTCACGTCGGGGCACGATCGGGAAACGACTGGTGTACCGGGGGTTGATGGCCGACTAAAGGGCTATTACTGGATCGACTGCCAGAGCGCAGCGATATTCTGGCATTCCGCCTCTATATCTTTCATGCGCTGCGCTGTTGCTTTGACGCCAGGATGCACGATCCCGTTACCTACATCGACTACTTGACAATATGGAGCATGGACAATCTCATCATTGCTGACAAAAAAGCGCCTACAATACTCTTGAACAGCAGCGGAAACATAGCCAGCAGCATCTTTGTCAAATTTTGCTGACGCGGACAGCTGCAATTTAATCGCGCCGATTAGTTTCTGTCCTTTTGGCGCAAAACCGCGGAGAATTATCTCCGGTCGAACACTAATTTGAACGCCACAAATATTCATAGGTTCCGCTGAAATTTCGCCCATTTCTGCATCGGCACCCTTTAGGTCGATATCATCTAGCATTTCCTCGAAGCGCTCCAGCCGCTCAATGTTCGAGTTAATGCGACGTATTGTGCCGATCTTCTCAGGCGTCTTCTGGTCTAGGGAATTCAGCGCATTCTCAATCGGCCGCGGGTCAATTCCACCCCCTGCCAAGTACATCTGAATAGCTTCTGTCGCCTCACGGTGAAACATCCCGACTTTGAAGTCTGGGTTAGGAAATTTGCGTTGTCGGAGCAATGCGCGTTGGCGTGCGCCTTTGCTAACGATGTACTCGCCAAGCTTATTGACTGAAATTATTGGGTCGTTTACCATAGAGGATTCCGTCTTTGAGGGAGGTCGAGATGTTCCAAGTAGTAGCCCGCAACACCAACCGAACAAGCTATGTCTTGGGCGAAATCACCGCTAAAGAAGCAGAGATCGCAGCCTATGACGATTCTGCCTTCACCTGTCAAGGTTTGTATCTTGTCGAAGTTGATAATGAGGCACCGCGGAAGCCTGCCCGAGTACTCGCAAAATTTGCATCCGAGGAGGCGGCCGCTAGTCTAGCAGCTTTTTTCCGTTCAAATGGTTTTCTTGAGCGTTAGGCGCTCTACGTTTTCACAATCGAGCGTGTGCGCAAAGCTTGCCAAATTGAGAAAAGGGAAATGCACGCGCCATATGACCGCCTGGCAGTCCGGATTAAGCCGAACAACTACCATCCAGTAAGGTGAAGCTAGAGGAACCAGTGATTATCAAGGCAACACCGGATGAGCTGGCCCGCGCAGCGCTTTGGCCGGTTTAAAGCGACTGGTCTGGACGGCGCCTAGTTGCTTTTGATCGCCGGACGGTTCTTTCCAGTGCCTCAATTCGCCGCCCAAGCAGTCTATGCCCGCGCCGAGCCGCAGCTACAGCTTCCGCGATTCGATCAAGGTCGAATGGAGCAGTGTTGGGCCTTTCGGGCACTGCTGCCACTCGTTCGGCCCGTTCAAGTTCGTCACGTTCAAACTCAGCGTCGAAGATTGCAGCGAACGACGTTGTCATTTCGCTCTCCAATTCTCGCCATGAAAAGCGCGCTTGGTAGGCGTCGCGGAATCGTAATGATTCCCACGTTACTCTACCCTGCCCACGCGCATTCGATGGCCTCGTGGGTCAATTAACCTCGGAAGCGTCAACTGGACCCCCCATCCGGCTTTTGCTCATTGAGGCCTTACTCTCACCCATAACCGATTTTCCGGCAACTGTCGATTCATTGCTGCACACCCAATTGTACTTTGTGGCCATCGAACGTGGTCCCCTTCCAATTCGCCCGCACGGGCCCTATATTCTCCTTGTCGCCTTCGGGCGACTATGGCGATAAACGGCGTGCGCAATAGCTGTTGCGGACCCGGGGGCAGTACCCGGCGCCTCCACCAGTTTCGCCGGGCCCAGGCGGATTTGCGTCCCGCGCGCCGCCGACGGCCCGGCCCTTCATGGGGGCGAAACAGGATCGACGTGCAGTAAAAGGTTCGCTTTTCGCCCGGCATTGTACCACCGTTATCGGGCTACCTTCACAAATGCTAACGACAACGATCGTTTGGCACTCGCTGCCTAGCTTCTAGGAAAGCGCGGCCCGGGGGGCGCCGGGCAACAGAAGCCCCCCACTCCGCCCGAACACTCTGCCCGAACGGCGCCATTCCGCGCTTGCGGCATCCACCCTGCGCTCCATAATGGGCGCTCCATAATGGGACGGGTCCCGGCAGGGACAGCGAAACGGGACGGCCGGGGCGATGGAGCCGGAACTCCTGCATTACGAGAAGATCGTCGAGGACGCGCTGCGCGGAGTCGTGCGCACGGCGCTGGAGCAGGTCGCGACCTTCGGCCTGCCGGAAGGCCACGGGCTCTACATCACCTTCCTGACCGCAGGCCCGGGCGTCGTCATTCCGGCGCGGCTGGCCCGCACCTACCCCGAAGAAATGACCATCGTCCTGGAGCACCAGTTCTGGAACCTCGAGGTCGGCGAGGCGCAGTTTTCCGTCGAGCTCAGCTTCAACCGGCGCCAGGAACGGCTGGAAGTGCCGTTCGACTGCATCACGTCTTTCGCCGATCCCTCCGTCCCGTTCGGCCTGAAATTCGAGCTGACCGCCGCCGCCGAAACGGCGGAGGAGGACGAGGCCGGCGCCGGGCCGGGCGACGCCCCGCCGGCTGCGAGCAACGAAGACGCCGGGGGCGGCCCCGAAGCGGACGGGGCAGCGAACGGGCCGGCGGACGAAGCAGCGCAGACCGGCGAGGTCGTCAACCTGGATTCCTTCCGCAAGAAGCGGTGAGCGCTGCGATGTTGACCGACAATCCGGCATGCCGGGCAGTAACGACCTCCTTCCGGCAATTCGAGAACGCCGCTTGCGCCGCGCCGACAAAGCTAAGATCCCCTCAAATTCCGCAGCCGGAGGGGCGGACGCCCTTGCGGTCGACGCTGCAACCTACGATCCAACAATATCGGAAGCGCTGCCGATTGGGCTTCGAATTTCGTTCGTTCGATATCGCTCTGCGCAACATCTTCGGGTCATTTTCCCGGCATGCCGGAATCGAGAGACGGCTGTCGCTCGGCGTCCTCCTTTAACGGCCGGATACAGGACGGGATGCAACAGGATAAAGAACGCCTTTTGCAATGGATAAAGCGTGACCGGGAGAAATTGCTGAATCTCGCTGGCGATCTCATCCGGGCGCAAAGCCCGAATCCTCCGGGCGAAACCCGGGCGGTGGCAGAACGCATTGCCGCCGGTCTCGATGCGGAGGGGCTGGCCTTTACCGTATGCACGCCCGATCAGAAGCGTCCGAATATCGTCGCGTCGTTTTCTGGCGGCGCGAACGGCCGGACCCTTGTCCTCAACGGTCACATGGACGTGCTTCCCGTCGCAGAATCCGAAGCATGGACGCACGATCCCTGGAGTGGCGTCGTTCATGGCGGAAAGATTTGGGGGCGCGGCGCAACGAATATGAAATGCGGTCTCGCGATCGCCCTGTCGGTCTATATCTATCTGCACAGGATGCGGGGGAGCATCGCCGGATCGCTGACCTTCAGCGCCGTTTCCGACGAAATCGTGCTGGGCGGCGGCGGTACCGCGTATCTTATGGATCGCGCGCCGGAGATACTGGGCGACGCCTGTCTGATCGCGGAGCCCAGCGGCCTGCCGACGATCCGCTTCGGTGAGAAGGGTCCAATCCGACTCCGGTTTCGCGTCCGGTCGAATGGCGGGCACGGCGCGTTCGCCCATCTCGGCGAAGGGGCGATAAGGTCGGCCGGCCGCTTGATGCAGGACTTGGAAAGCCTGCGCGAAATGGCGTGCCCGACGCCGAAGGACGTCGACGCCGCGCTGTGCGACGCTTCCGTTGCAACCGACGAAACGCAGGGACCGGGCGCTTCGGGCATCGTACGACAAGTCACGGTGACGATCGCCCAGATCGAGGGCGGAATCGCCAAGAACATGATCCCGGCGGAGTGCCGGTTCGTCGCCGACATACGAGTGCCGCTGGGGCTGAAACAGCGCGATGTTATGAATCGGATCGAGGAAATCGTTGCGCGCTACCCCGACACCGGTTTCGAGGTGCTCGACAGCAACCCACCGGCCTGGAGCGACCCTTACGGCGAATTGCCCGCCATAATCCGCGCCAATGTGAAGTATCTGACAGGCTTCGATCCCGTGCCGGCGGTCAGCCTAGGATGTACGGATGCGCGCCTGTGGCGATATCGTGGCATTCCTTGCTACACTTACGGACCGCCGCCCACCGGCATGGGCGGCGTCGACGAGCATGTCGACGTCGAAAACTTCATGCATGCGATGCGGACACACGCCCTCACGGCCTATGACTATCTTGCCGGAGGCTGACGCCATGGCGACCCCCGAGCGTCGTGGATTGGAACTGCGCAACGTTTCGAAGTTCTACGGCGACATCGCGGCGATGGACGACGTATCCCTGACGGTCGAACCGGGGCGGTTTCTGACGCTGCTCGGTCCCTCTGGCTCGGGGAAAACCACGATCCTCATGTCAATAGCCGGGTTCGTCCAACCTTCGCGCGGCGACATCCTGCTCGACGGAAAGACGATCACCGGCTTGCCCGCCGAGAAGCGCAATTTCGGCATGGTGTTTCAGGGCTATGCCCTGTTCCCCAACATGACAGTCGGACAGAATATAGCTTTTCCTCTGAAGGTCCGGGGGCTGGACGCAAACATGATCGGATCCCGCGTCACGTCGCTGCTCGAACTGGTTCGGATGGGTCACTTGAAAGCGCGCCGGCCGAACGAGATTTCTGGCGGACAACAGCAGCGCGTTGCGCTCGCCCGCGCACTCGCGTTCCAACCCGACCTGCTGCTGCTCGACGAACCGCTGTCGGCGCTCGATCGCAAGCTGCGCGCAGAATTGCAATGGGAACTGAAGTCGCTGCACGAACGTGTCGGGACGACGTTCATCTATGTGACGCACGATCAGGACGAGGCGCTGTCCATGTCCGACGAGATCGTCATTTTGAGAGACGGTAAGATCGTCCAGCGGGGTGCGCCGCCCGATCTGTACAACCGTCCCGCCAGCCGCTTCGTCGCCAATTTTCTCGGCGGCAGCAACTTCCTGTCCGGCAGGATCGAAGAGGCCGATTCCCGAGAATTCCGCTACACCGTAAACGGATACCCTTTTCTGCAGGCCGGGCCGAGCGGCGACCGGGAACCGGCCCAGGGAGTGCTCGTAGCGATTTCGCCCGAAAAAATTGCCATGTCCAACACGCCTCCCGATGGCGAAACGAACGCGATCGAAGGAAGAATCGGCTCATTCAGCTACTATGGAGACAGTTTTCATTTTCAGGTCGAGACGGAGCCGCTCGGACGGGTGGAAGTGAAGACGCCGGCATGGCGATGCGCGGTGGAACCCGTGGCCGGAAACCGTGTCTGGCTTACTTGGTCGCCCGACGCCTCCATACCCGTTATCGACGACTAATTTTTTTTGCGGTCCTGCGGTCAAGGGCTTGGCTTCATCCTGGCGACGGATCGGATGAAATTTTTCATGATCGGAGTTTCTGTACCGGTCACCCACGCGACCTCCGTCGGTATCAGCCGGTCGCCGGATTCGAGGTCTTTGACGACAAGGCCTTTGCGAAAATAGTTTCGGGCGCACTCCGGATGAATGGCGATGCCCATATTCGCCGCGACAAACCCGAATATCCCTTCGCTGTTGAACGCTTCCTGGACGATTTTCGGGCGGAAACCCGCCGACTGGCAGAGCGCCTCCAGGTGACGAAGATAGAAATTCCACCAGCGCTCGGCACCGGCCACGAACGGTTCATCCCGCAATTCGGACAGTGGTACCACGTCGTGCTCGGCGAGCCGGTGCTTTTCTGGAAGGACGACGACGAAACGGTCCTCCTGAACGACGATATGCGAAAGAGATTTCGCAAGAACCGGCCCGGTCATGAATCCGAAATCGATCTTTCTCTGGTCGAGCGCTTCGATTTGCGGCTCGGAGAACATGTGCGTGAGTTCGAAGGTGGCGCCGGGAAACTCACGACGAAACTGTCCCAGGACCTGTGGCAGGACCCCGCTGATGGCAAAGTCGGTATAGCCAATCGCTAGACGCCCGACCTCGCCGACGGCGGCCCTGCGCGCCAGATGCGCCGCCGTTTCGAGCGAGTCCATCGCTTGGCGGCACCCGTTCAGAAAAACCTCGCCGGCTACGGTGAGCTCGACCCGGCGGTTGGTCCGGTTCAGAAGGCGCACACCGATCATATGCTCAAGCTGCTGGACCGCGCGGCTGAGTGAAGGCTGCGCGAGATTGAGCCGTTCTGCGGCGCGGCGAAAGTGAAGTTCCTCCGCAACGGCAATGAAGCAGCGGACGTGGCGGGTTTCCATCGCCATTTGATACACAAATAACATCAAACAATGCCTTATCGATATTATACAAGTCAATGACCATTCTGTAGCATCGGAGCCGCTAACGGTCCTCCAGGCGCGACGTATCGGATTCCATCGGGATCGAGGCTGGCCCGCAACACGATCCGCTAGCACTGTGGCGCCCGATTCCGACACGGTTGAAATTCGGCATGCGCGCCTCTTCAGAGAGATGCAGCGCCATGCACGAGCACCAAACCTTCGCAGAGGATGTCGCCGAACTCGCGCTTGAGCAGTACGCCGACAAAACGATTGACCGCCGCACGCTGGTGAAGGCGTTGGGGATGCTCGGCCTTGCACCGGTCTTCTTCAAGTCGGGCGCCGCCTTCGGCCAGGTGAAGGAACTGGTTGTCGTGAACTGGGGCGGACCGGCGATCAAGGCTTACCAGAACGCGTTCGGCAAACCGTTCGAAAAGAAAACCGGGATCAAGATCGTAATCGACGGTACAGGTCCGGGCGCCGGCAAGGTGCGCGCCATGGTCGACGCGAAGAACGTAACCTGGGACGTGCTCGACGCGGGCGTCGGCACCGCGCTGCTGCTCGGCAGCAAGGGATATCTCGAAGCGATCGACTACAATATCGTCGATAAGTCCAAGGTTCGTCCCGAGTTTGTGTACAAGTGGGGGATCTCCGACTATCTGTTTTCGTTCGTTCTTACCTACGATGGGAAAAAACTGGGCGACAGAAAGCCGACGAGCTGGAAGGATTTCTGGAACGTAAAGGACTTTCCGGGCAAGCGGCTGTTACGCAAGAACCCGATCGGCCAGCTCGAGTGCGCCCTGCTCGGCGACGGCGTCCCCCACGACAAAGTCTATCCGATCGATCTCGATCGCGCGCTCGAGAAGATCAGGGAGATCAAGGAGCACACAGTATTCTGGGGGTCGGGATCGCAAAGTCAGCAATTCTTCATGCAAGGCGAGGTTGTCATGGGCAATCTCTGGCACAATCGCTCCAACCTGCTGCGCCGCGACACGAAAGACCGCATCCAATGGACCTGGACCGACGGCATCGTTGCGTCCGGCGTCTGGTCGGTCGTCAAGAACAATCCGGGCGGCAAGGACGCCGCAATGAAGTTCATCGACTTCGCCATCGGCGACGTTGACGGCCAGATCGCGCTGTTCAAGGTGATGAGCAGCGGCCCGGCAAACCCGAAGGCGACGGCGATGGTCCCCGCGGACATGCGGGCCTACGATCCGAGCCAGCCGGAGAACTACAACAAGCAGGTCAAGTTCGACGCCGAATGGTGGGGCAAGAACGAGATCGAAGCGTTTGAGCGTTACCGCGACGTGATCTCGTCCTGAGGGGTCGGTCAGCCGCCGACCGCATCGGCATGAACGCCGGATTTCGGGAGCGTCAGGCCTATTGGCTCCTGATCGCGCCGGCGTTCGCGCTGATGCTCTTTTTCTATCTCCTGCCGCTGGTCCAGTTGCTCTGGATCAGCGTCACCGAGCCTGCGCCCGGACTGGGCAACTACAAATCCGTCATCGCGTCAGCGCCGATCCGGCGCATTGTCTGGACGACCTTGCGCGTCTGCATCGAGACGACCGGCCCGACGGTCATTCTCGGCTATCTGATCGCGTATGCCATGGTCCATGTGAACCGCGGACAGTTCGCATGGATGATGTTGTGCGTGATGCTGTCCTTCTGGGTTTCGGTGCTCGTGCGCGCCTTTTCCTGGCTGGTGATGCTGAACACGAACGGCGTCGTAAACACGTTTCTGATCTCGACCGGCCTTGCCGCAGAGCCGCTGTCCCTGGCCTATAACGAAACCGGCGTCGTCATTTCCATCGTTCATTTCATGCTGCCGTTCGCGGTGCTGCCGATCTATGCAAATATGGCCGGCATCGACAAAATCTATGTCGCCGCTGCGCGCGGGCTCGGCGCCTCGCCATGGCAGGCGTTCTGGCGGGTCTACTTCCCCCTGAGCGCCCCGGGCATCGTTGGCGCCAGCGTGCTGGTGTTCGTCTTTTCGCTCGGGTTTTTCGTCACTCCGGCCATTATGGGCGGCGGCAAGGTCGTGATGCTGGCAGAGTATATCAGCGTCCAGATTCAGGATCTTCTGCGCTGGGGCCTGGCCGCGACCCTGGCGGCGCTTCTTTTGATCGGCGTTTTCGCCATCCTCGCGATCATGTCGCGCTTCATCGATTTGCGCATGCTGTTCGGTGCGAAATGAGCGGGGAGCGCAGGGCCTTCGGCAGATGCATGATTCTCGGCGCGGCTTGGCTTGCGATCGCCTTCCTGGTACTGCCTATGCTCGTCGTCTTTCCGGTTTCGCTGACCGACCGGTACTTCCTGTCCCTGCCTCAGGATGCGCTGTCGTTCGAGCATTATGCGAACTTCTTCCACAGCGCCGAGTGGCTGTCGGCAACCTGGCAGAGCTTTGCGATCGGCGTGTCGGCAAGTATCGCTGCGATGGCGCTGGGCTCGCTGTGCGCCATCGGCTGCTGGCGCCTGTCGTCGCGTGCGTCCGAGATCGTGCGCGCACTCATGCTAACGCCGATCATCGTGCCCGCCATCGTGCATGCGCTGGCGTTCAATCGCACCTGGGTCCAATTGGATCTGCTTGACAGCTATCTGGGTGTGATCCTGGCCCATGCGCTCATCGGGATGCCGTATGTAGTCATCACCGTTTCCGCATCTCTTGCCAATTTCGATCCGAAGCTGGAGCAGGCGGCGCGCAATCTAGGCGCTTCGCTGTGGCAGACTGTCCGCTATGTCATCGTCCCGGCGATCAGGCCGGGTGTCCTTTCCGGCGGCGCGATCGCGTTTGCGATTTCGTTCGACGACATCGTCGTGGTCCTGTTCATCACCAGTCGCCACATCTACACACTGCCCAAGCGAATCTGGAACGGCATTCAGGACCACCTCGACCCCACGATCGCCGTTGTCGCTTCCCTTCTGATTGCCACGACTTTCGCAATCGTGATGACAAGACACCTGGTCGAAAAGCATCGACAACTCCAACGCGGCGTCGGCGAAACCGAAGGCAGATGAGTCTCGCCCCTTCGTTGCCAGGCCGGTTCGGGATAGCTGGCAATCTGGACTGCTCCTGCCGGATTTCTGGAGACGCCTGCATCGGGCGGCCCTGACGCCGGCAGTCGCGTCGCGCATGGGCGAACGGGCAATCGAAGCTATCGCAGGATCGTCCCCGGTCCCGGTGCGCCCGTTGATCAAGCGAAGGGCAGCGTCGCGCCGATGCCCGTCCGTTCCGCCTTTTCCAGCATGGCGGCGCCGAGGGCGATATCGCTCAGGCTCAGGCCGCGGTGCCAGAACAGGTTGGTCTCCCCGTCGTTTTCGCGCCCGGGTTTCAGGCCGGCGACGATCTCACCCATTTCGGCATGCAATGTCTCTTCGGTCAGCTTGCCCTCGTCGACATGGCGGCGCAGCGACCCGAAGGGCTTGCCCGGCTTGCACTGGCCCCAGTCGTCGACCACGATCTTGTCCATGATGTCGGTGAGCGAGAGTTCGACGCTGCTCATCGTGCCGTAGGGAACGACGAAGGCGCCCGGCTTCACCCATTCCGTCAGGAACAGCGGCTCGGGCGCCGGCAGGCGCGACGCCTCGACCAGGATGTCGGCGCCGTCGAGGCAGTCCTTCCAGTTGTCCGTAACGATGACCGCCTTGCCCAGGTCTTCGCTCAGCCGGGCGCCGAAAGCCTCCCGGCTCTCCGGCCGGCGGGAATGGACGCGGATCTCGTCGAAATCGAACAGCCGGTCGAGCAGCCGGACGTTCCAGTAAGCGGTGCCGCGCGCGCCGATATGCCCGAGGGTCCGGCAGTCGCGGCGCGCCAGGTATTTCGCGCCGATCGCGGTCATCGCGCCGGTGCGCATCTCGGTGATCGCCGTGGCGTCGACGATCGCGCGCGGCATGCCGGTCTCCGGATCGAACAGGCACAGGATCGCCATCTCCGACGGCAGGCCCAGTTTGTAGTTGTCGACGAAGTCGCCGACCATCTTGAAGCCGGCAAAGCCCAACGGCTTGATGTAACCGCGCAGCAGGTTGAAATGGCCCTTGTCCGACGATTCGGGCACCAGGTGGACGCGCGGTTCGAGGACCGTCTCGCCGTTGCCCTGGGCGCGCAGGCCGGATTCGACCGCGGCGATGATCTCGTCCTCGGTCATGGCGAGCGCGTCGACGTCCCTGCCGTTGAGATAGGAGATCGAGATGTCGGGCATGAGCCTTCCCTGCCGCCGTTGACCGCTTCCGATGATAGAAATACGTTTCCGTCAAGTCCATGCAGGCCGCGCCGTATCCGGCTCGCCGGATTCCGGGGCCGGGCACGGGCGGGAAATCGGGAGGAAATGGTTATGAAATTATCGTTATCGCTTACGCGTCCGCTCGCTGTTGCGGCCGGCATTGCAGCGGTTTCCATCGCCGCGCCCGCAGCCGCGGAATATCCGGAAAAACCGGTCAGGATCGTCGTGCCGTTCGGCGCCGGGGATTCGCTCGACGGCACCGCCCGGGTGATCGCCGAGCAGCTCAAGAAGGAGCTGAAGGTGCCCTTCGTGGTGCAGAACATTCCCGGCGCCGGCGGCGGCAAGGGCACCGCCGAGGCCAACAAGGCGAAGGGCGACGGCTATACGCTGCTGATGGGCTCGACCGGCGCGCTGACGGCCCGGCCGCTGATCTCGAAACCGGGCTACGTGACGAGCGATTTCGTGCCGCTGGCCCAGCTCGTCGAGGTGCCGATCGGCCTCGCCGTCAAGGCGGACAGCCCGTTCAAGTCGGTGAAGGACATCGTCGCGGCGGCCAAGGCCAAGCCCGGCGGCGTCAAATACGCCACGCCCGGTCCCGGCGCGACCCAGCACATCAACATGGAGATTTTCGCCAAGGCCCAAGGCATCAAAATGAAGCATATCGGCGGCCGGGGCGGCAAGGGCGCGATCACCAAGACCCTGTCGGGCGAGGTCGATTTCGTGTTCGTCGGCGCGCCGAACTACACGGGCCTCGCCAGGGGCGGCAAGCTGCGGGTGATCGGCATCGCGGCCGACGAGCGCGTGCCCTACCTCCCGAACGTGCCGACCTTCAAGGAGCAGGGCTACGACTTCACGGTCGCCGTGTGGTTCGGCCTGCTGACCCGCAAGGGCACGCCGGCGGCCGTGGTGAGCAAGCTGCGCGCGGTCGTGAAGAAAGTCGCCAACCAGGCTTCGACCTCGGCGCTCTACAAGAAGTTCAACTTCATCGAGGCGTTTCTCGACGGCGAGGGCTTCCAGAAGCGCATCGACGCCAACGTCGCCAAGCACCGGGTCGTGCTCAAGGATATCGGCCTGATCAAGTAGCGGGCCGCCGATCCGGTCCGTCCCCGAGCCCGGGAAGGGCGCGTGCCGAAACGGGCGGACCGGATCGTCGGGCTGGCGGTCGTCGCGCTCGGCCTCGCGCTGGCGCTGCTGGTCGCCGGCATCGAGATCAACGAACGGCAATCGACCCTTTCGGCGCGCTTCTTCCCCGGCCTGCTGGCCGGCGCGCTGGTCGTGCTCGGCGGCCTGCTGGCGCTGCGGCCGGGCGATCTCGGCACGGCCGACGCGCTCGCCGGGCTGATGCGGCGGCGCGGCCTGCTGATGGCCGCCCTGTTCCTGCTCTACTGCCTGACCTTCCGCTATGTCGATTTCCGCCTCGGGACCTGGGCGTTCACGATCCTGTCCCTGTGGATTCTGGGCTCGCGCCGGCCGCTTGAACTGGCCCTGATCCCGGTTGCGGTCTCGGCCGCGGTGTATGCCGTGTTCCGCTACGGTTTCACCGTGCTGCTGCCGACATGGATCTGATCTCCTTCTCCGCGATCGGCGCGGCCCTCGGCGCAATCGCCGATCCGATGATCCTGCTCTGGATCCTGATCGGGGTCGTCGTCGGCCTGATCTTCGGCGCGGCGCCCGGCCTGACCGCGACCGCCGGCGTCGCCATCGCGACCCCGCTGACCTTCGGCGCCTCCTTCGAGGTCGCCATGGCCCTGCTGCTCGGCATCTATTGCGGCGGTTATTTCGCCGGGTCGATCCCCGCCATCCTGATCAACACGCCGGGCGCGCCGGGCAACGCGGCGACGGCGCTCGACGGCTACCGCATGGCGCGGCGCGGTAACGCCGATCTCGCGGTCAGCCTGTCGGTGGTTTCGTCCTTCATCGGCGGCTTCGTCTCGATCCTCGTGCTGATGCTGGCGGCGCCGAACCTGGCCAATTTCGCGCTCGAGTTCACCTCGGTCGAGTATTTCGCCCTCGGCACTTTCGGGCTGGTCTGCGTCGCCGCGGTCTCGGGCGGCTCGCTGCTCAAGGGCATGATCGCCGCCGCGCTCGGCATGCTGCTCGGCTGCAGCGGCATCGATCCGGTCGGCGGCATGACCCGGCTGACCTTCGGCGATCCGAACCTGCTCGGCGGCGTGCCGCTCATGCCGGCGCTGATCGCCTTTTTCGCGGTCTCGGAAATGCTGGTGCAGGCCGCGCGCAGGGACACGCTGGCCACCCTGCCGGTGCAACGCCGCGTCGCCGCCCGCGAAGTGGCCGGGCACTATCTGCGCAACAAGTGGCTCACCGTCCGCAGCGCCTTCATCGGCACGGGCATCGGCATCCTGCCCGGCACCGGGCCGACCATCGCAGCCTGGATCGCCTATGGCGAATCGGCGCGCAAGAAGGCGCCGCAAGCGCAGGAAGAGGGCGATCCGCGCGGCGTCATCGCGGCGGAGACCGCCAACAACGCGGTGACCGGCGGCGCGCTCATCCCACTGCTCACGCTGGGCATTCCGGGCGATACGGTCACGGCGGTGCTGATCGGCGCCCTGCTCATCCAGGGCATCGATCCCGGCCCGTTCTTCATCGCCGAGAAGAGCGACCTGTTCGTGCAGATTTTGCTGATCCTGCTGTTCGCGAATATCTGCATCCTGGTCATCGGCCTCGGCACGCGGCGCTGGCTGCCGGCGATCCTGAAACTGCCGCCGCGCATCCTCATTCCGGTCATCGGCGTGCTGTGCGCGACCGGCGCCTTCGCGATCAACAACACGCCCTTCGAGGTCGGCCTGATGGCGGTGCTCGGCCTCGCCGGCTACGTCCTGATCCGCTTCGGCTTCCCGATGGCGCCGGTGGTCCTCGGCCTCGTGCTCGGCCCGATGGTCGAGACCAACCTCAGGAACGCGCTCACCGCCAACGACATGGACGCGACGGTGTTCGTGACCCGGCCGATCGCCGCCCTGCTGCTCACCGCCGCCGTCTTCACCATCTTCTGGACCTGGCGGCGGCACCGCAGGGCCTGAGGTCGCCCACAGAGGCCGAACGGCCGCGCGTATTTCTACAGCGCGCCCTCCTCGTCCAGCACCTTGCGGGCGACGCGGAAGCATTCCAGCGCCTGGGGCACGCCGCAGTAGATGCCGACGACGTGGCAGGCCGCGCGGATCTGTTCCCTGGTGACGCCGTTGCCGAGCGCGCCGCGGCAGTGGGTCTCCCACTCGGTCATCTTGCCGAGCGCGCCGATCATGGCGAGGTTCATCAGCGAGCGGGTCTTCGGGTCGATGGCGTCGTCGCCCCAGCCGAAGCCCCAGCACCAGGCGGTCATCGCCTCCTGGAACGGCCGGGTGAAGTCGTCGGCATTGTCCAGCGCGCGCTGGACATAGTCGGCGCCGAGGGTCGCCCGGCGCTGCGCCAGGCCGGTCTCGAACAGATCCTGATCCATGATGTCTCCTGGGTTGGGGTGTCGGAAACGGACTCCGCCCGGAGTCCGTGAGGCGGCGCGTTCCGCCGCGGCTAGCTTCCCGGTTGCCGGCCGGCAGGGCCGCCGGGGGCGTCTGCGCTCTCGAGGCCGTTGGAGCCGTAAAGCCAATCGAGCTGGCGGTACCAGTCCTCGGCGGTCATGGCGCGCATGACGCTGTTGCGCACGGCCGCCGCCGCGCCGTCGGGATGATAGATGTATTCGCCGATGAGGCGCGAGTTCATCTGGACGCGGGCGGTGCGCACCCGGCGCATCTCCTGGTAGCGCTGGAGCGCGTTGCCGATGTCGTCGCCGAAATGCTCGATGCAATGCGACAGCGCCACGGCGTCCTCCATCGCCATGCAGGTGCCCTGGGCGATGTATTGCAGCATCGGGTGGGCGGCGTCGCCGAGCAGCGCCACCCGCCCATCGACCCAGTCCAGGATAGGATCGCGGTCGCACAGCACCCAGAGCCGCCAGTCGTCGCCGTGTTCGATCACCTGCCGCGCCTTGGGGTGGATATGCTCGAAGCCCTGGGCGACCTCCTCCCTGGACACGGGACGGCCCGTGATCGCCTCCTCCAGGTCGCGGTGGTAGGTCACGACCAGGTTGAAGACCTTCCAGCCCTTCAGCGGATAGTGCACGATGTGACACTTGGGCCCGGCCCAGAGGGTCGCTGCGTTCCAGCGCAAATCCTCGGGCATCCGTTCGGTCGGGATGACGCTGCGATAGGTGGTGTGCCCGGAAATCCGGGGCTCGCCGTCCTGCACCATCTGGGCCCGGACCGGGGAGCGCAGGCCCTCGGCGCCGATCAGGCAGCGGCCCACGACGGGGGCGCGGTCCTTGAGCAGGAGGGTGACGCTCGCGCCGTCCTGCTCGTAGCCGGTCGCCGTATGATCGGTGCGCAGTTCGACCAGCGGGCTTTTCTCGCAATAGTCGAGAAGCACGCCGTGAAGGTCGGCCCGGTGCACCACCGCATACGGGTTGCCGTAATACTCGCGGAACGGCGCGTCGAGCGGGATGGAGGTTATGTCTTCCGCCGTCTGCGCATCCATCAGGCGCAGCTTGTCGATATAGACCGCTCTGGACCGCGCTTCGTCGCCGACCCCCAGATAATCGAAGCAATGGAAGGCATTCGGCCCGATCTGGATGCCCGCGCCGATTTCGCCGAGCTGCGGGGCCTGTTCGACGACGACGGTCTTCCGGCCGAGCCGGCCGAGCCCGCAGGCCGCCGCGAGGCCGCCGATACCGCCACCGGCGATCAGGATGGGAAGATCGGACATGCCTGCCTCCTCGTTCGGCCGGCCGGCGGCGGGCCTCGAAGGCGTGGCGCCGGCGTATGCGGAAAATCGGTATGCGGAATTTCGGTATGCGAAATTTCGGTCTGGGGCGTTTGCGGTGAAGGCGCACACCCCGGCGCCGATAGCCGCAGGCGCCGCAAAGGAGGCGCGCCGCCCCCGGATATGTGCCGGGAGAGGTCTGTCGGGACAGGCTTACCGGCGTTGCGGCGGGTCGGGCGATGATGCAGAATTTGCCCGCCGGACGGTAGCGCGCCGCCAGGCGTCGATGCGCGCCGGACGGCAGCCCCTCCCCGCTTCCCGGCCGCCCGCATGACCGCTCCCGCCAGTTTCAGCCGCCTCCTCGAGAATTTCGCCACCGCCGTCGAGGCGGGCGACGGCGCCGCGCTGGCCGCGCTGTTCACCGAGGACGGCGTCTACGACGACATTTTCTACGGCGAGTTCCACGGCCGCGCCGCGATCCGCGACATGCTGGAGAAGATTTTCTGGCGCGACGGCAAGGACTTCCTCTGGGAGTTCCGCGACCCGGTTTCGACCGACGAAATCGGCTATGCGTCGTGGCTGTTCAGCTATACCGGCACGACGAAGCACAACAGGGGCAAGCGCTGCGGCTTCGAGGGGGTCGGCGTGTTCCACCTGCGCAACGGGCTGATCGCGCGCTACGAGGACCGCTGCAACGCCGTGGCGCCGCTGCGCGACATGGGCGTGCCCTTCGACGTCATCGACCGGCTGGCCGGCAAATGGCATTCGGCCTTCCTCTCCCGCGCCGGCGCCGACCGGCACATGAAGCGCCGGGCCTGACGGCCGCGCGCCCACAAGCGTAACCGCAACGGACGCCGCCATGGCCGCACGGAAGCCCCCGCAGAAATCCCGCGGGAGAGCCCCGCGGAAACCTGCGCAGAAGTCTGCGGGAAAATCCGGCATCGCGCAGATCGGCCCGCCCGATTTCGCCGCCCTCGGCGCGGACCGGCTGGAGGCCCTGCTCGACGCCGGCGAGGAGGTCGTGCGCTGCCGGCGTGTCCTGGCGCGCAGCGGCGAGAACCCGATCAGCGAACTGCTCGGCGCGCGCGATTTCTACGAGTGGGACCATCAGCCGCCCGGCGACGTGTGTGACCCCGAGACCCTGGCGCAGTATTTCTACCACGCCCATCCGGGGCCGACCGCCGACGGCGAGCACGGCCATTTCCACACCTTCCTGCGCGGCCCCGGCATGCCGGAATCCTGCCGGCCCCTCGCCGGGCCGGACGGCGCGCCGCCGGCCGACCGCAAGGACGCCGTCGCCCACCTGGTCGCGATCGGCATGGACGAGTTCGGCGCGCCGGTCAGCCTGTTCACCGTCAACCGCTGGGTGACCGACGAGACCTGGTTCGCCGCGCCCGACACGATCGCCATGCTCGACCGCTTCGTGGTCGATCTCGCGCGGCCGTCCTGGCCGGTCAACCGCTGGATCACGGCGATGATCGACCTGTTCCGGCCGCAGATCGAAGCGCTGATCGAGGCGCGCGACCGGGTGGTGGACGAGCACGCCCGCCGCCTCGGCCGCGCGGTCTACGACGACCGCAGCCTCGAAGTCACCGCCCTCTGCCCGATCGACGTCGACGCCCAGATCGACGCCATCGGCGAAGCCCTGGGCGCAGCCGGTTGAAGCGCATTGCGGGCAGGCGGCGGACTCGGATGGATCCCTCTTTGCAAACAGCTCGCGCAGAATCCCCCTCCCCTTGGGGG
>VXNK01000166.1 GCA_009840595.1 Rhodospirillaceae bacterium
CCAACCTGGCACATCACGATGCCGTCGGCAGGAGGCGTCCACCCCATCGGGGTCCGGAAACGCACGACGGGCGGTGCGTCCGGAGATCGGGACAGGGTTTCCGCAGTCCTGCAATCCAATCCGCGCCGCAGATCGTTGCCGTCGCCCGGATCCGTATCCGCCGCTTTGCCCTGTTGCTCTGGGCCCCGGCTCGGGGGCCGGGGCGACAGGTCTTGTGAGAAATCCGGACTGGACGGGTTGCGAGTCGATGGACGCGCCCTTGCCGCTTTGGTGTATAAGCCTGCACGTTAACTGCCGGATGCCGGAAACCGGAGACAGGAATGGACGAAGACCGCTCCAGGACCGTGCTCACCGAAATCGACGGCCGCGGCGTCGCGCGGATTACGCTCAACCGGCCCGAGGTCCGCAACGCGATGAACGCGGCCTTCATCCGCGACCTGACCGAAGCGGTGGAGGCGGTCGGCGCGGACGAGGCCGTGCGGGCGGTGATTCTGACCGGCCAAGGCAAGGGTTTCTGCGCCGGCGCCGATCTCGCCTGGATGCGCGAGACGGCCGGCTATTCGGTCGAGGAGAACTATGCCGACAGCGGCCGGCTCGGCCGGATGCTGAACCTGATGAACACGCTGCCCAGGCCGGTCATCGGGCTGATCAACGGCCACGCCTTCGGCGGCGGGGTCGGCCTGGTCGCCTGCTGCGATATCGCGATCGCCAGTTCGGCGGCGAAATTCTCGCTCTCGGAGGTCCGGCTCGGCCTGACCCCGGCGACCATCGGCCCCTATGTCGTGCGCCGGATCGGCCAGAGCCACGCAAGGCGCTATTTCCTGACCGCAGAGGTCTTCGACGCCGCTCGGGCCGAAGAAATCGGCCTCGTCCATACGGTCGCCGAACCGGACGGGCTGGAGGCGGCGGGGCAGGCGTTCGTCGACCTGCTGCTGCTCGGCGGGCCGAAGTCGCAGGCGGTGAGCAAGGACCTGATCTTCCGGGTCAGCGACCGGGAGATCGACGACGGGCTGATCGACTGGACCTCGCGCCTGATCGCCGATATCCGCGCGAGCGGCGAGGGCAGGGAAGGGGCGGGCGCCTTCCTGGAGAAGCGCAAGCCGGCCTGGCAGGTCCGGGACTGAGGGCGGCGTTGGCATGTTCGACCGCATCCTGATCGCCAACCGGGGAGAGATCGCCTGCCGGATCGTCCGCACGGCGCGCCGGCTCGGCGTCGGGACGGTTGCGGTCCATTCGGATGCCGACGCCGGCGCCCTGCATGTGCGGCAGGCGGACCGGGCGGTCCGGATCGGCCCCGCGCCGGCGGCGGAAAGCTATCTGGTCGGCGAGCGGATTATCGAAGCGGCGCAGCGAACCGGCGCGCAGGCCATCCATCCCGGCTACGGTTTCCTCTCGGAAAATGCCGGGTTCGCCGAAGCGTGCGCGGCGGCCGGGATCGTCTTCATCGGGCCGCCGGCCGACGCGATCCGGGCGATGGGCTCAAAAAGCGCCGCCAAGGCCCTGATGGAAAAGGCGAATGTGCCGGTCGTGCCGGGCTATCACGGCGATCGCCAGGAGCCGGACGTGCTGGCGGCACAGGCCGATCAAATCGGCTATCCGGTGCTGATCAAGGCGTCGGCCGGCGGCGGCGGCAAGGGCATGCGCCGGGTCGACCGGGCGGAGGATTTCGCCGCCGCCCTCGAATCGGCGCAGCGCGAGGCGGCCGGCGCCTTCGGCGACGACCGCATGCTGATCGAGAAATTCGTCGAGTCGCCGCGCCATATCGAGATCCAGGTCTTTGCCGACCGCCACGGCAACGCGCTTCACCTGTTTGAGCGCGACTGCTCGATCCAGCGGCGCCACCAGAAAGTGGTGGAGGAAGCGCCCGCGCCGGGCATGACGGAGGCCCGCCGGGCCGGGATGGGGGCGGCCGCGGTCGATGCCGCGAAGGCCGTCGGCTACGAAGGGGCGGGCACGGTCGAGTTCATCGCCGGCGCCGACGGCGCGTTCCATTTCATGGAGATGAACACTCGCCTCCAGGTCGAGCACCCGGTGACCGAGATGATCACCGGGCAGGACCTGGTGGAATGGCAGTTGCGCGTTGCTGCGGGAGAGCCGCTGCCGGCAGCGCAGGACGATCTGTCGATTACCGGCCACGCCATCGAGGTCCGCCTGTATGCCGAGGACCCGGACCGGGATTTCCTGCCCCGGACCGGGACCCTGAAGCGCTTGCGCTTCCCCGAAGGCAACGGAATCCGCTGCGATACCGGCGTGCGGGAGGGCGACGCGGTCGGCGTCCATTACGATCCGATGATCGCCAAGCTGATCGCCTGGAGCCCGGACGGGCGTTCCGCCGCCCTGCGCCGGCTGGACCGCGCGCTGGCCGGGACAGAGATCGTCGGTCTGGAAAACAATCGCGATTATCTTCAAAGGATTATAGGGCATTCTGCATTTATCGAGGGAACATTCGATACCGGTTTTGTCGAGACGTTCGCCGACGCCATTGCGGCGCCCGACGCGCCGCCGGCAGAAACGGCCCTCGCCTGCGCCGCCCTGGCGATCGAACTGGACCGGCAGGAGAAAGCCGCGGCCGCCGCCTCGGCGTCGACCGAGCCCTGGTCGCCCTGGCATCTGGTCAACGGCTGGCGCCTCAACGATACCGGCCGCCACGATATCCGGCTGGCGTCGGGTGGAACGGAGCATGTCGTTCCGGTCGCGTACCAGGATGCCGGCTATGTGCTCGATCTGCCGTCCGGGCCGACCGTCTGCTCGGTCGAGACATCGGGCGGGCGGCTCCGTATGCAAATCGGCGATCTCCGGATCGTTGCCGGCGCCCATGTCGACGACGACTCCGTCACGGTCTGGATCGACGGCAGGCGGACGCCGTTCGAGCGCATCGATCCGCTGGCCGCCGTGGCGGACCTCGAAGAAGCCGACGACCGGCTGGTCGCGCCGATGTCCGGCAAGGTCATCCGGGTGATGGCGGAGGCCGGCGCGGCGGTGGAGGCCGGAGAGCCGCTGCTGGTGCTCGAAGCGATGAAGATGGAACAGACGATCGTGGCGCCTGGCGACGGCACGGTCGGCGCCGTGCACTACAATGCCGGCGACCAGGTCGAGGAAGGCGCGCAGCTGGTCGATTTCGAGCGGAAGGAGGCCTGACATGGCGACCGGGAACGGGCAGGGGGACCGGCGCGTCCGGGTCCAGGAAGTCGGGCCGCGCGACGGGCTGCAGAACGAGCCGCGGACGGTTCCCGTCGAGGTCAAGGTCGAGCTGATCGAGCGCCTGGCCGCCGCCGGCCTGTCGGCCGTCGAATCCGGCGCGTTCGTCTCGCCGAAATGGGTGCCGCAGATGGCGGATTCCGAGGAGGTCTTCCGCCGGATCGACCGGCGCGACGGCGTGACCTATCCGGCGCTGACGCCGAACATGAAGGGCTTCGGGCGCGCTGTCGCCGTCGGCGTAACCGAAGTCGGCGTGTTCGCGGCGGCTTCCGAGACCTTCTCGCAGCGCAACACCAACTGCAAGATCGACGAAAGCCTGGAGCGCTTCCGGCCGGTCTGTGCCGCCGCTGCCGAGGCCGGCGTCAAGGTCCAGGGCTACGTCTCGACGGTGCTCGGCTGCCCGTACGAAGGCGCGATCGATCCGGGCGTCGTCGCCGAATTGTGCGGCCGGCTCCACGAGATGGGCTGCGACCGGGTTGCGCTCGGCGACACGATCGGCGTCGGCACGCCATCGAAGGCGGCGGCCCTGATCGACCGCGTCGCGGAGGCCGTTCCGATCACGGACATCGGCATCCATTTCCACGATACCTACGGCCAGGCGCTGGCCAATACGCTGGCCTGCCTGGACCGCGGCGTCCGGACGGTCGATGCCTCGGTCTCCGGCCTCGGCGGCTGCCCCTATGCGCCCGGCGCGGCGGGCAACCTGGCGACCGAAGACCTGGTCTACATGCTCGACGGCCTCGGCATGGAAACCGGGGTCGATCTCGACGCCGTGGCCGAAACGGGCGCCTTCATCACCGGCTGGCTGGGCCGCGCCCCGGCCTCGCGGGTCGCCCAGGCCCTTGCCGGCCGGAAGGCGGCCTGAAGGAGGCATGGCGCTTCATCTGCTCAAGCTGAGCGTCGGGTCCGCCTCGGTCGAAACGCTGGCCCGCTGGCAGGCCGTCCGCCTCGTCCGCACCGGCGCCCTGTTTCACGAAACCCGGCATTATCCGCGCCGGGCCGAGGAAATCCTCGACGGCGGCTCGATCTACTGGGTCGTCAAGGGCTTCGTCCGCGTCCGCCAGCGGATCGTCCGGCTGGAACGGCGGGCCAGCGAGGAGCGCGGCCGGTTCTGCCGCATCCATCTCGATCCGGCGTTGGTCCGCACCGAGCTGCAGCCGCGCCGGCCGCACCAGGGCTGGCGCTATCTGGAAACCGCAGACGCGCCGCCCGATGCACCGGCAGGCGCGGTTCCGGAAGAGCCCCCGCCCGAAATGGCGGCGGAGTTGCGCAACCTGGGCCTGCTGTAGCCGATCCGGCCGGCCGGGGCGCTACCGGAACCGTTCCTCGGCGATCGCGTCCGCGACGTCCGCGGTCGGCCGGTCTTCGGCGTCGGCGCGGGCGAAGATTTCCGTCAGCGTTCCGTCGATCCGGTGCAGTTTCGCTCGCGCCGTTTCGATATCGAATCCCAGCGCGAAGCGCGCGACGTCGATCAGGCCGCCGGCGTTGATGACATAGTCCGGCGCGTAGAGGATGCCGGCGCGGCGCAGGGCGGCGCCGTGCCGCGCGGCGTCCAGCACATTGTTGGCCGATCCGGCGACGATCGGGCATTTGAGGCGGGGCAGGGTGGCGTCGTTGACGACGGCGCCGAGCGCGCAGGGGGCGAACAGGTCGCAATCGAGCCCGAAGATCTCGTCCGGGCCGACGACGGCGGCGCCGAAATCGCGTTCCGCCCGCTCCAGCGCGGCCCGGTCGATATCCGTAACCGAGAGCCGGGCGCCGGCCTTGTTCAGATACTCGCACAGGAAGCGCCCGACATTGCCGACGCCCTGGACGGCGACGTGCAATCCGTCGAGCGTGTCCCGGCCCAGCTTGTGGCGCACGGCAGCCAGAATGCCGATACAGACGCCGTGCGCGGTCGAGTTGGACGGATCGCCCGCGCCGCCGGTCACGCCGACGACATGGTCGGTCACGGTCCTGATCGTATCCATGTCGGCCACGGTCGTGCCGACGTCCTCGGCGGTGATGTAGCGCCGGTTGAGCCGGTCGACCGCCCGGCCGAACGCCTTCATCAGCGCTTCGGACTTGTCCGTCTTCGCGTCGCCGACGATGACCGCCTTGCCGCCGCCGAGGTCGAGGCCGGCCATCGCCGCCTTGTAGGTCATGCCGCGCGACAGGCGCAGGGCGTCTCCGAGCGCCTCCGCCTCGCCGGCATAGGGCCACATCCGGCAGCCGCCGAGCGCCGGGCCGCGGTTGGTGTTGTGGATGGCGACGATGGCGTGCAGTCCGGCCGCGCCGTCGTGGCAGAAGACGACCTGTTCGTGGCCGGCGAAATCGGGATGGCCGAACAGCATCGCTTGCCCGGCCGCCCGTCCGATCGCCCGTCCGGTCGCAGGGCCGCCTGCGCCGAATCCGTCCGGCGGCACGCTGCCCTGTGGCATTGCGGTTTCGGCCATGCTAGCCGCCTCTCCCGAAGGGGCAACGGGCCGGCGCCGTGCCGGATAAACCCTTATGCCGCGGTGCAGACATCGATAAGCGGGAGATGGGGCGTTTGATCGGCGGTGTCGACCAGATTCTCGTCATAGCGTTCATCGGCGGCGTTGCCGGCTGGCTTGCCGCCACCGTGCTGCGCTTCCGGGTGAAGAGCATCGTCGGCACGGTGGTTGTCGGCGTGATCGGCTCTTTCGTCGGTATCGTGCTGTTCCGTCAGTTCGACATCCGGATCGAGGGCTACCAGATCGGACCGTTGCCGGTCGGCCACCTTTTCGCGGCATTTTTCGGCGCCGTCCTGCTGGTCCTGCTGCTGCGCCTGTTTCGCCGGCGGCGCTACTAGGCGACCGGCGCGGGCGGTCGAGCCCGGGCGGGCCCCGGGGCGGGAGACTGGACGCCCGTTTTGCCGCAGCCTATCTACGAAGCGCAGTTCAGCAGCGGATCGAGCATGGGCAAATCCGTCACGCGGCAGGGTCGGGCGCTGTCCGGAACCGGGACCGCCGGCGAAGTCGACGCCTTCCTGCAGTCGATGGCCCGGACCCCGGCCGCCGGCGCCGGACGCGGCCGGCTGATTTTCGCGATGGACGCCACGGCAAGCCGCGAACCGACCTGGGACATCGCCTGCGACATCCAGGCGGAAATGTTCGCCGCAACCGATACCCTGGGCGGCCTCGAAGTCCAGCTCGTCTTCTACCGCGGCATCGGCGAATGCCGGGCCACCGGCTGGCTGACATCGTCCGCGGACCTGATCGACCGCATGGTCAAGGTGCGCTGCCTGGGCGGGCGGACCCAGATCGGGCGGGTTTTCAAACATGCCATCAAAGAGTCCGGGGACCGGGCGGTCGGTGCGCTCGTGATCGTCGGCGACGCTTTCGAGGAGGCGATCGACCCGGTCTGCGAACTGGCCGGCCGGCTCGGGCTCATGGGCACAAAGGCGTTCCTGTTCCAGGAAGGCGGCAATCCCGACGCGACGCTCGCCTTCCGGCAATTCGCACGGCTGACCGGCGGCGCCTGCTGCCGCTTCGACGCCGGCAGCGCGCGGCAGTTGCGCGAACTGCTGGCGGCGGTTGCCGTCTACGCCGCGGGCGGCCGGCCGGCGCTGGAAGATTATTCCGCCGGCCGCAGCGGGCCGGTTCTGCAGATCGCCCGTCAGATCGGCGGCGACGACCGCTAGATGGGCTGGTTCCTCCTCGGAGTCGCGCTGATCGCCGCGGCCATCCTGCTGTTGTTTTCGCTGCCCCAGGCGAGCGTCGGCCAACTGGTCCGGCTGTTGCGTGGCCTCGCTCTGACCTGTGCCGCCCTCTTCGGCCTGTTCGGCCTGTTCACCGGCAAGCTGCTCTGGGGCGTGCTCGGGCTCGGCGCTGCCCTCGCCATCTATTTTATGGGCGGCAGCATGCCGTGGAATTTCAAGAAGCCGGAGAAGGGCGTTTCCGAGGTCGAAACGCCGTGGCTCAAACTGCAGCTCGACCATTCGACCGGCGGCATCACCGGCGACGTGCTGGCCGGGCGCTACGCCGGCGCCAGGATCGAATCGCTGGACCGGGACGATCTGATGATCCTGCTGGCCGAGTGCGCCCGCGACGACGCCCAGTCGGCGCGCCTGATCGAAGCCTATCTCGACCGGATGTGGCCGGAATGGCGCAATATCAACCGCGGCGGCCCCGGCGGCGCCGGTCCGATGGACCGGGCGGAGGCGCTGTCCGTGCTCGGCCTGGACGAGAGCGCGACCGAGGAGGATATCCGGCGCGCCCACCGCGAGCTGATGCGCAAGCACCACCCGGACCAGGGCGGCTCCGACTGGCTGGCCGCCAAACTCAACGAGGCCAGGGAGGTCCTGCTCGGCGAGTGATTGCGCACCGGAGGCGGCGGCGAAACCGGCGGGCGCGCGCAATTTGGCGCGTGGTCACGCAACGGGTTTCGTGCTGCAAACGCCGCGCTTCCGGGCCGGCCGGACCCGCGCAGCCGCCATCCAGCTCCGATTCCGCCCATGCCGAAACCGATCCGCAAAGCCGTCTTTCCCGTCGCCGGCCTGGGAACGCGCTTCCTGCCGGCGACCAAGGCGGTGCCCAAGGAGATGCTGCCCGTCGTCGACCGGCCGCTGATCGACTATGCCGTCGCCGAGGCTGCGGAGGCGGGCGTCACCCACATGATTTTCGTAACCTCAGGGCGTGACACGGCACTGAAGCACTACTACCGCCCGGATGCAGAACTCGAAAAAACGCTGGAATCCCGGGGAAAGATCGCAGAACGCGACCGGTTGGCCGCAATTGTGCCGGAAGGCGTCCGGTTTGAGTTTGCGAACCAGCCGGAACCGCTCGGGCTTGGCCACGCCGTCCGGTGCGCGAAGGAGAATGTCGGCGACGAACCGTTCGCCGTCCTGCTGCCGGACGACCTCGTGCAGGCCAAACCCGGCTGTCTTGCGCAGATGTTCGGGCGCTACCGCAAGACCGGGGGCAACCTGCTGGCGGTGGAGAATGTGCCGGCGGACCGGACGGACCGCTACGGAATTCTCGAGATTGGCGCCGACGAAAAATTGCAGGGCGGCCTGGCAGAGGTTCGGGGGCTGGTCGAAAAACCTTCGCCGGCGGAGGCCCCGTCGACCCTTGCGGTTATCGGCCGCTATATCTTGCAGCCGGAGATATTTGCCGCGCTGGAAGGCGGCGCGCCGGGCGCGGGCGGGGAAATCCAGTTGACTGACGCCATTGCCGCCGCGATCGGCCGTCAGCCGGTTCACGGCTACAGATTCAAGGGCGTGCGTTACGATTGCGGCGAGCCGCGGGGCTGGCTGGCGGCGAACAATGCCGTTGCCGAAGCTCGCACAGGTTTCACCGATATTGGTCCGGGCCGACAAATTTTGCCGGATTCCGCTGAATCGGAAACTCCTGTGGTCAATACCGACGAAACCGGAGGCGCGGAATGAAAATCGCCATGGTCGGAACCGGATATGTCGGCCTCGTATCCGGCGCCGGTTTCTCGGAATTCGGCACGACGGTGGTGTGCGTCGACACCGACGCCGACAAGATCGCCATGCTGCGCAACGGCGAATTGCCGATCTACGAACCGGGCCTCGACGATCTGGTCGCCCGGAATGTCGAAGCCGGGCGCCTGCACTTCACCACGTCGCTCGACGAGGCGATGGCCGGCGCCGAAGCGGTGTTCATCGCCGTCGGCACGCCCTCCCGGCGCGGCGACGGCCATGCCGATCTGAGCTTCGTCCATGCCGCCGCCCGGACCATCGCGGCGGCGATTCGGGACTATACCGTCGTCGTCACCAAATCGACCGTGCCGGTCGGCACCGGCCGGGAGATCGAAGCGATCATCCGCGAGGCCAATCCGGCCGCCGACTTCGACGTGGCGTCCAATCCGGAATTTCTGCGCGAAGGTTCAGCGATCGGCGATTTCATGCGGCCGGACCGGGTCGTGATCGGCACGGGCAGCCCGCGCGCGCGCAACGTCATGCGAAAACTGTACCGTCCGCTCTATCTCATTGAAACGCCCATACTTTTTACCCGTCGCGAGACCTCGGAACTGATCAAATACGCCGCCAATGCCTTCCTCGCGACCAAGATCACCTTCATCAACGAGATTGCGGACCTTTGCGACCGGGTCGGCGCCGACGTTCATCAGGTTGCGCACGGCATCGGGCTGGACGGCCGGATCGGGCCGAAATTCCTCCATCCCGGCCCGGGCTACGGCGGTTCCTGCTTCCCCAAGGATGCGCTCGCGCTCGTCAGGACCGCCCGGGACAGCGGCGCGCCGCTGCGCATCGTCGAGACCGTCGCCGACATCAACGCGACGCGCAAACGCGCAATGGCGCAACGGGCGATCGACGCCTGCGGCGGCGATGTGGCGGGCCGGAAGATCGCGATCCTCGGCGTGACCTACAAGCCCAATACCGACGACATGCGGGAAAGCCCGAGCCTGGACATCGTGCCGGCGTTGCAGGCCGCCGGGGCCGCCGTCTGCGCCTACGATCCGAAAGGCATGGCGGAGGCAGCGCCGCTGCTGCCCGGCGTGATCTGGTGCGACGACGCCTACGACGCCGTCCGGGGCGCCGATGCCGTCGTCATCCTCACGGAATGGAACCAGTTCCGGAATCTCGATCTGGACCGGGTGAAAGCGTCGATGAACGCGCCGGTCTTCATCGATTTCCGCAACATCTACAATCCGCGCGACATGGCCGAGGCCGGCTTCCGCTACACGTCGGTCGGCCGGCCGCTCGAGGCGCTGACCGGCTGAATGCCCGGGATCCATGCCTGGAATCGAATGCCTGGGCCGGTCGACTTCTTCTTCTACGGCACGCTGCGGGACGCCGGCATCCGGCGGATCGTGCTCGGAGCGGAGGCGCTGTCGCTGAGCGCGGTACCGGCGACGCTGGAGGGATACCGCTGCGCGCCGGTCGAACGGGGGCGTTTTCCGGGCATCGTGGCCGAGCCGGGCGCTGCGGCGCCGGGCGTGCTGGTGCAGGGCGTGTCCCTCGATGCCGCCGCCCGAACCAGCTTTTTCGAAAGCGAAGGATCCCTTTACGACATCGCGCGGACACCGCTTGCCGTCGCCGGCGGCCGGGACGCCGACGCCTGGGTCTACGTCGCCGCCGCGGTCCTGCCGGTCGAGGCGGGCGAATGGCGGTTCGAGGACTGGCGGCGGCGCTGGCGGCCGGGACTCCTGGGCGATGCAAGGGCGGCGATGGCGCGGGCGACTCCGGCCGAACTCGGCCGGTATCGCTTGGCCTGGTCCGATCGGCTCAGCCGCTTGCGGACGTCCTGATCGCCATGCAGTCGAGGCTGCGCCGTTTCAGAATATGGCAGGCTTCGCGGGCTTCGCTGAAGGAAAGGCCGGTTATGCGGGCCCGGTAGATCGGCCGGCGCGACCGGTTCCGTTTCGCCAGGATGCGGTTGCTCGTGCCTTCGGCCAGCCGTTCGGGCAAGACCTTGTGGGCCCGTTCGAGGCCGCGCCGGGCCCATTTGTAGCGGTCGAAGGCGCCGACCTGGATCGCATAGCGGCGCGGTTTCGCCTTTTCGCTCCGGCCGGCGACGCGCTTCGCGGCCGGCGCCCCCCCGGCGACCCCCCTGGCGGCCACCCTGACCGAGACCGGCAGGCAATCGATGCCGCGCCGCCGCACGGTCCCGCAGGCGCGCTGCGCCTGGCGAAGCCCGAAGCCCATGAGCCGGGCGAGGTAGACGGAACGCCGGTTTGCGCGTTTGCGGACGATCGTGCTGCTCGCCCGGTTCCGGTAGCTTTTCGGCAAGGCGCGCATCGCCCGCCGGATCGCCGCCCGGGCCTGGTGCGGCCGGTAGAAGGCGCCGACCTGGACGCCGTGGACGCGCCGCCGGTTCGCGTTCGAACCTGCCGCCGTCTGCCGGACCTGCCGCCGGTCGGGTGCAATGCGCGGCGCGGCCACCGCCGACGAAGCGAGGGAAATGTCGATCCGCGGCTTGTCCGGGCGCCGTCTCGGCACGGCGGCGACCTGTTTGCGTTTGCCGGTGCGGACGGCGGCCTTTGCGTGGGCGGTGCCGCCGCGGCGCGCCTTGGTTCCGGCCGGTTTGCCGCCGACGCCGTCGCGCATCGCGATACGAACGTAGCCGTACGGCGTCTTGCGCAGATGGGCCGAATTGCGCGCCGTGCGCCATCCGTGCGCCAGCAGCCGCCCGGTTTTCCGGTAGCGGTGCCGCGATGTCCGTGCGCCCAGCACGACGGTGATCAACTGGACGTCGCCCTTGCGCGCGCTGGTCACGAGATTATAGCGCGCCCGGCGCGTGTATCCGGTCTTCATGCCGTCGACGCGGGGATTCGACCGGAGCAGCCGGTTGGTATTGCGGAAGGTACGCCGGCCGAACCGGTAGAACCGGGTCGAGAAAACGTCCGAATACTGCGGAAAATGGTGGATCAGCGACCGGGCCAGGATCGCCATGTCCCTGGCTGTCGTCCGCTGGCCGCGGGCGGGCAGGCCGGAGGCCGTGCCGAAGACCGTGCGGCGCATGCCGAGTTGGCGCGCGCGCTGCGTCATCAGCCGGGCGAACCGGCGTTCGCTGCCGGCGATCTTTTCCGCCAGGGCTGCCGCCGCGTCGTTCGCCGACTTGATGGCGGTCCCGTAGACCAGATCGCGCACCCGGATGCGCTGGCCGGTGCGGAGGTAGAGTTTCGAGGGCTGGCGGGTCGCCGCGTAGCGGGAAATCCGCACCCTCGTGTTCCAGCCGAAACGCCCGCGCGAAATGGCTTCGAAGGTGAGGTAGAGCGTCATTAGCTTGCTGAGCGAAGCCGGCGGATGGCGCGCGTCCGCATTGTGCGACTGGAGCACCAGGCCGCTCCGGGCATCGATCGTGATCGACGATTTCGTGTACGCCGCGGCAGAGCCGGCCCAGGCCACGGCGGCGAGGCCGCCTGCCAGGAGCGCCGCCGCAGCGATACGCCCGGCCGGGCGCCTTCGCTCTCCGGCACGCAATACCGATCCGCTGGCCGGTTTCCCGGCTGCCAGGCTCACGCCATTCATCACGGAGTTATCCCGGTCCCCAACCGAACTGTTTCAGCCTTCGAAACGCCCCCGCTGCAACGGACAGCGGTTCGGCACGGATACTCTTCCCCGCACTCCGCATCGTTTCGCAGGCACAGGCGGTATTTTCCACCCGATTGCCGGTCGTCGAATTGCCGGCCGTTCCCGCGTTCGGCTTGTTACGTCACCGGATAGAAATCCTAAGATAGACGAGCCGGCGGCATATGTCAAAAAATACTTGTCCCGGATCGATCGGGCCCGTCCGGGGGGCCCTGCAGCGCACCCCGGCCGGCGCGCCCGGCGGATTCCGAATTTCGATCTTCACCGGAGACTTTGCTTTGCCCTATCATTCCCTACCTAAGGGTGGGCGCCTAAGGG
>VXNK01000118.1 GCA_009840595.1 Rhodospirillaceae bacterium
TGGGAGTCCGGGGAAGGGGTTTCCGGGGAATGCACCTCCGGGACGGCGTCAGGGGCGGCAGCGGGCACGGCACCGGGTAGGGACTCGGGCGAGGCCGGGGAACGGGGTGCAGTCATGGCAAGCGTCCTGTTGTTCGATAAATGTTCTATTCGGGAATATAGAGAAACGGGTGAGATAATCAAGCATAATATTCCTCTATCCCGACACCCCCCCTCCGTCATTCCGACCGGAGCCCCGGATTTAATCCGGGGCGGAGATGTCTTCCAGGCGCGGCGCTGGGTCCGGAGCGCCGTGCCGGAAATATCTCTCCGCTCGCTGTGCTCGGTCGAAATGACGCGAAGGACATGCCCAGAAAATTCTTAACCGACCGGATCGTGGCACTCTTGCGGGATCGGGATCGGTTTTCCGACTATGCCGGGGACGTAGATCTCCTTGAGCGTCGCACCGATGCGCGACACCGCTCCGTCGCCCGACACAAATTGCCAAGAGCGAGGCAGCCACACCTGCCAGCGCGGTACATAGTAAGTAAGATAAAGCATGCGGATGCCAAAGATCGATTCACGCTCATAGTTGTATCGCATCTCGACCAGCACGGCGTCCGCGCGATGACTGGCAAGCCTTGCTGCCGGCAGGTGCGCAACGACCTTCATCGTCTCAGAATAGCGCGTTGGGTATATCGGGTGGAGGAGCAGGGCGGCAGAGGAGGCGGTTTTCCCCGGCGTCAACGGCCAATAGGTACGGAGTATTTCCGCCTTGGTCAGCTCCTCGACAAACGCGACGGGTCTTCCGTCGAAGGCATTCGCGCCCAGTTGCCAAATCTCGAAGTCGCCTTCGTTGAAGGACCGTTCGCCATGTTGCACGTTGCACCAGGTTTCCCAGTCGCCACGGCGGCTGAGCAGAACCTCGATCCAGTCATTTTCGTAGACTATGACCGTCCCGACGATCGGCGGCTTGTAGTCGTAGCGCCAGGCCAGGGCCGAGCCCGCAAACGGCAACAGGACGAGCGACAACCCGAGAAAGACTGCCCAGGCAGCCGATTTCATCGGAAACGCCGCCCTACGAAAACGCCTGAATCCCCGTCTGCGCCCGGCCGAGGATGAGGGCATGGACGTCGTGGGTGCCTTCGTAGGTGTTGACGGTTTCCAGGTTCATCAGGTGGCGGATGACGCCGAACTCGTCGGCGATGCCGTTGCCGCCGTGCATGTCGCGGGCGGTGCGGGCGATGTCCAGCGCCTTGCCGCAATTGTTGCGCTTGACCAGCGAGATCGCCTCCGGCGACAGGCTGCCTTCGTCGAACATGCGGCCGACGCGCAGGGCGGCCTGCAGGCCGATGGCGATCTCGGTCTGCATGTCGGCGAGCTTCTTCTGGACCAGCTGGGTCGCGGCGAGCGGCCGGCCGAACTGCTTGCGGTCGAGCGTGTATTGCCGGGCGGCGTGCCAGCAGAACTCCGCCGCGCCCATGGCACCCCAGGCGATGCCGTAGCGCGCCCGGTTGAGGCAGCCGAACGGGCCGGCGAGCCCGGCGACGTTGGGCAGCAGGTTTTCCCGCGGCACCTCGACATTGTCCATGACGATCTCGCCGGTCAGCGAGGCGCGCAGCGAGAACTTGCCCTCGATCTTCGGTGCCGACAGGCCCGCCATCCCTTTTTCCAGGATGAAGCCGCGGATCGCCCCATCGTCGGTCTTGGCCCAGACGACGAAGACGTCGGCGATCGGCGAATTGGTGATCCACATCTTGGAGCCGGTGAGGCGCCAGCCGTCCGCCGTTTCGACGGCGCGGGTCTTCATCGAGCCTGGGTCGGAGCCGTGGTCGGGCTCGGTCAGGCCGAAGCAGCCGACCCATTCGCCGGTCGCCAGCTTCGGCAGGTATTTCATGCGCTGCTCTTCGGTGCCGTAAGCGTGGATCGGGTGCATGACCAGCGAGGACTGCACGCTCATCGCCGAGCGGTAGCCGCTGTCGACCCGCTCGACCTCGCGCGCGACCAGGCCGTAGACGACGTAGCTCATGCCGGCGCAGCCGTAGCGCTCCGGCAGGGTGGCGCCGAGCAGGCCGAGCTCGCCGAACTCGGTCATGATCTCCCGGTCGAAGCGCTCGTGCCGGAACGCCTCCAGCACGCGCGGCTCCAGCCTGTCCCGGCAATACTGCCGCGCCGTCTGCTGTACCAGTCGTTCGTCCTCGGTGAGCTGGCCGTCGAGCAGGAAGGGATCGTCCCACTGGAACGGCGGATGGGTGTTCTGCGGGACCTTGGCGATCTGGCGCGGCGGCAGGGCGATGTTCATGGCGGGCTCGATTCGTAAGGGCGGCCGACCGGCCGGCACCCGTTCGGGGCGGCGCGGTGCAACCGGCGCGGTTCGCGGAGAGTTTAGGATTGCCCGGCCGGCCGGAAAAGGGGCCGGTTCAGGCGGCCTCGGACTTGTCCGGCGTCCCGGATGGGGGCGGTTCGGGCAGGGGCGTCAGGTCGCGGCGCATGAACATGGCCTCCAGCAGGCCCTCAATGCGCGCCACCCGCTCGCGCAGTTCGCCCACCTCGTCGCGCAGGGCGTCGATCTTGCCGTTCATCTCCTCGCGCAGGGCGTCGATCTTGCCGTTCATCTCCTCGCGCAGGGCGCGGATGTCCTGCCGCAGCCAGGCGAACAGGCCGAGGATCAATGCCCCGAGCGCGATGAAACCGGCGAGATCGGTGTCCATGAAGTCAATCCTAACGGGGACGTCCCGCAGTGTCCACACGCGGCTACGGGCCACACATGGCTACGGGGCGGCCCGGACCTACCCGGCCGCGCGCAGCCGGTCGAAGCCGGCCTCCAGGTCGGCGATCAGGTCGTCGGGGTTTTCCAGGCCGATATGGAAGCGCAGGCAGGGGCCGGCGGCGCGCCATTCGGTAACGGTGCGGTAGTCCGTCGGGTCGAAGGGCAGGACCAGACTTTCGTAGCCGCCCCAGCTCGCGCCCAGGCCGAAATGCTCGAGCCCGTCGACCAGGGCGGCGACCTGGGCTTCGTCCGCCGGCTCGAGGATGACCGAGAACAGGCCCGACGCGCCGGAAAAATCGCGCTGCCAGATCGCGTGGCCCGGATCGTCCGGCAGCGCCGGATAGAGCACCCGGTTGACCTCGGGCCGGCCCTGGAACCAGTGCGCGAGGCGCAGCGCATTCTCTTCATGCTGCCTGAGGCGCACGGCCAGCGTGCGCAGGCCGCGCAGGCCGAGATAACATTCCTCGGAGCCGGGGCAGCTGCCCATGAAATTGGCGGTGATTTTCGTCTTTTCGAACAGTTCGGCGCGCATGGACACGACGCCCAGCATCGCATCCGAATGGCCGACCAGATACTTGGTCGCTGCGTTGACCGACAGGTCGACGCCGAAATCCAGCGGCTTGAACAGCAGCGGCGTCGCCCAGGTGTTGTCGATGCCCGTCCTGACGCCGCGTTCGCGGGCGACCGCGGTGATTGCCGGAATGTCCTGCATCTCCATGGTCTGCGAACCCGGCGCCTCGAGCCAGATCAGGCTCGTGTTGTCGCGGATCAGCGCGGCGATGCCGGCGCCGATCGCCGGGTCGTAATAGGTCGTCTCGACGCCGAAGGGTTTCAGGAAATTCTCGGCGAGCTTGCGGACCGGCTGGTAGGCGCTGTCGGTCACCAATATGTGATCGCCGCCCTTGACGACCGAAAGGATGGCGGCGGCGCAGGCCGCCATGCCCGAAGACACCGCGACCGCCCGGTCCGCGCCCTCGAGCGCGGCGACCGCCTCTTCGAACGCCTTGGTGGTCGGCGTGCCGAACCGGCCGTAGACCACGTCGTCGAAGATGCGCGTGCGGACTTCCCGCCATTCCGCCATCGAGCGGCGGACGATCGTGGAAGCGTGGTAGACGGGCGGGTTGACCGCGCCGAAGTGTTGCTCCGGATGGCGGCCTGCGCTGACGACCCTGGTTTCTGTTTTCATGGCGATTCCCGGAAGGACGGTTCCTGGAGGGGGACGGTCTCGTCAACGGCCCGGCCTGCGGCCGTTATCCGGCGATAACGAAGGCGCGATCCGGAACGGATTGACCGACACGGCATGTTGCTTGCAACGGCCGCCTTCGCTTATCGTATAGGTCTACCGGTCTGCAATGCGCCTCATTCGGCCGCGTGAAGGAGGAATGGGCGTCGCGTCGAGATTTGTAGGCCCGAAACGGGAATGCCGGTCCGGTTCGGGCAGCTAATACCGGCAAAGAACTCTCGGCAAATACAGGGGAAGCAAATGAAATCCGTTCTCAAAACGGCCGTTGCCGGCGCAGCGGCGCTCCTCGTTGCGGGCGCGGCCCACGCCGCCACGCTCGACGACATCAAGAAGGCCGGCGTGCTCAAGTGCGGCATCAATACCGGCCTGCCGGGATTCGCCTACACCGACGACAAGGGCAAGTGGACCGGGTTCGACGTTGCCTATTGCCGCGCCCTCGCGGCGGGCGTGCTCGGCGATCCCGACAAGGTGAAATACGTCAACCTCACAGGCAAGAACCGGTTCCCCGCGCTGGCGGCCGGCGAAATCGACGTCCTGTCGCGCAACACGACCTGGACCTTCAAGCGCGACGTCGACCTCGGCTTCACCTTCATCGGCGTCAGCTATTATGACGGCCAGGGCTTCATCGGCCGCAAGGCGCTGGGCATCAAGTCGGCCAAGGAACTCGACGGCGCCTCGGTCTGCATCCAGACCGGCACCACGACCGAACTGAACCTGGCGGACTTCTTCCGCGTCAACAAGATCAAGTACGAGCCGGTTCCGATCGAGACCAACGAGGAAGCCCGCAAGGCCTATGTCGCCGAACGGTGCGACGTCTACACGACGGACGCCTCGGGCCTAGCCGCGACCAAGACCACGTTCGCGAAGCCGAGCGACCACATGGTGTTCCCCGAGATCATCTCGAAAGAGCCGCTGGGGCCGCTGGTGCGCCAGGGCGACGACCAGTGGGCCGACATCGCGCGCTGGACGCTCAACGTGCTGATCAACGCCGAGGAATACGGCGTCACGGCAGCCAACGTCGACAAGCTGGCCGCGAAAGCCACCGACAATCCCGAGATCAACCGGATGCTCGGGACCGAGGGCGCGCTCGGTGCCATGCTGGGTCTGCGCAAGACCTGGGCGGTCGACGTGATCAAGGCGGAAGGCAACTACGCCGAGATCTTCGAACGCTATCTCGGCACCAAGACGCCGCTCGGCCTCGCACGGGGCCTGAACGCGCTGTATACGAACGGCGGAATCCTCTACGCACCGCCGATGCGCTGATCGCTGAAATCAGCCTGGGTGTCCGGGCCGGCCGCGCGGCCCGGACACCTCGTTTGCTTTCGTCCCCCGATCCGGCGGCGCAAAGGCACCGGCAACCGACATGGCCCAGAACGCATCCGCCCGGCTGACCGGCCGTCCCGGATGGCAGCGCCTTTGGTCCGACGAGCGTACGCGCGGCCTGATCTACCAGCTGCTGGTCGTCCTCGGACTGGCGCTGGTCGTCGCCTTCATCGTCTCGAACACGATCGCCAACCTGCAGCGCGTCGGGCTCGCCTCGGGGTTCGGCTTCCTGTCCGAGCAGGCCTTCTTCGACATCAACCAGAAGCTGATCGAGTACAGCTCGACATCGACCTTCGGCCGCGCGCTGATCGTCGGCATGCTCAACACCGTGCTCGTCTCGGCGATGGGAATCGTCGCCGCGACGGGGATCGGCTTCGTCGCCGGGGTCCTGCGCCTGTCGCCCAATTTCCTGCTGAGCCGGATGGTCGGCGCGTGGGTCGAGATCACCCGCAATGTGCCGCTGCTGCTCCAGATCATCTTCTGGTGGGTTCTGCTCACCGGCCTGCCGAAGGTGCGCGAAAGCCTCACCATCGGCGACTCCGTCGTCCTCAACAACCGCGGCGTACGCCTGCCGGCGCCGCTGTTCGAAGCCGGCTTCGAGTGGGTCGCCGCCGCGCTCCTGGCCGGGGTTGCCGCCGCGGTCTTCGTCGCGCGCTGGGCGCGGCGGCGCCAGGAACTGTCGGGCCAGAGCTTTCCGGTCGCCTGGACCGGGCTGGTGCTGATCGCCGGCCTGCCGCTCCTCGTCTACTGGATCGCCGGAGCGCCGGTCGCCTGGGACGTGCCCCGGCCAACCAAGTTCAATTTCGTCGGCGGCTTCAACGTGACGCCGGAACTGGTGGCGTTGTGGATCGCGCTGTCGACCTACACCGGGGCCTTCATCTCGGAAATCGTGCGCGCCGGGATCCTGTCGGTCAGCAAGGGCCAGACCGAAGCGGCGGGCGCCCTGGGGCTGCGGCCCGGCCAGACCATGCGGCTGGTCGTGATCCCGCAGGCGCTCAGGGTCATCATTCCGCCGCTGACCAGCCAGTATCTCAATCTGACCAAGAATTCCTCGCTGGCGATCGCGATCGGCTACCAGGACCTGGTGTCGGTCGGCGGCACGATCCTGAACCAGTCGGGGCAGGCGCTCGAAGTGGTCGGCATCTGGATGGCGGTCTATCTCAGCCTGAGCCTGCTCACCTCGATGTTCATGAACTGGTACAACAGGAAGATTGCGCTGGTTGAACGATGACGGCGCAACCCTTCCATCGCAGCCAGGGGGACATGCTGACCGGACGCGCGGCGCCGGTGGCGACCGTCGGCGTCATCGGATGGCTGCGCGCCAACCTGTTCTCGAGCTGGTTCAGCACCGCGCTGACGCTGCTCGCGCTCTATCTGCTGTCGCTGATCGTCCCGGCCCTGATCGACTGGGCCTATGTCGACGCCGACTTCGCCGGCGACAACCGTTTCGCCTGCAAGAGCAGCGGCGCGTGCTGGGCCTGGGTCGACCAGCGCATCGACCAGTTCCTCTACGGTCGCTACACCGCCGACCAGACTTGGCGGGTCGATCTTGCCGTCGTCCTGCTGATCCCGGCGCTGGCGCCGCTGCTGTTCGAGGGCGTGCCCTTCGCGCGCCAGCTGCGCTGGTTCTCGCTCGCCTATCCGGCGGTCGCGACCTTGCTGCTGGTCGGCGGCATCGGCCTCGAAAGCGTGCCGACCGACCGGTTCGGCGGTTTCATGCTCAATCTGACAGTGGGCCTGGCCGGCATCGTGCTGTCGCTGCCGGTCGGCATCCTGCTGGCGCTCGGCCGCCGTTCGCGCCTGCCGGTCATCCGCGTCCTGTGTATCGTTTTCATCGAAGCCGTGCGCGGCGTGCCGCTGATCACCCTGCTGTTCGTCTCGAACATCATCCTGCCGACTTTCCTGCCACCGGACGTCACGCTCGACAGCCTGATCCGGGTCATCGTCATGGTGACCGCCTTCGCGTCGGCCTACATGGCCGAGGTGATCCGCGGCGGGCTGCAGGCGATCCCGCGCGGCCAGTACGAAGCGGCCCAGGCGCTCGGGCTGCGCTACTGGCAGACGATGGGGCTGATCGTTCTGCCCCAGGCGCTGAAGATATCGATCCCGGGTATCGTCAACACCTTCATCGGCCTGTTCAAGGACACCACGCTGGTCATCATCATCGCCATGTTCGACATCCTTGGCATCGGCAACGCGATGCTGGCGCACCCCGACTGGCAGGGCCTGTCGACCGAAGCCTACGTCTTCATCGCCCTGTTCTTCTTCGTCGCCTGTTTTTCCATGTCGCGCTATTCGATCCATCTGGAAAAGCGCCTCGACACCGAACGGAGGGACTGACGCATGGCCGACGCAACCCCCGGCGCAGCGCCCGCCGCGAAACCCGACGCAGCCGGCGATCCGACGCAGGAATACAGGCGGATCATCACGATCGAAGGGCTCAACAAGTGGTTCGGCTCGTTCCATGTGCTGCGCGATATCGACCTGACCGTCGAACGCCAGGAAAAGATCGTCATCTGCGGGCCGTCGGGCTCCGGCAAGTCGACCCTGATCCGCTGCATCAACCGGCTCGAGGACCATCAGGAGGGCCGGATCGTCATCGACGGCACGGAGCTGACCCACGACCTGAAGAATATCGACACCATCCGGCGCGAGGTCGGCATGGTGTTCCAGCAATTCAACCTGTTCCCGCACCTCACCGTGCTGGAAAACCTGTGCATCGCGCCGATCTGGGTGCGCAAGACGCCGCGCGACGAGGCCGAGGCGCTGGCGCACCGGTATCTCGAACGGGTCAAGATCCCCGAACAGGCCGACAAGTATCCGGGCCAGCTTTCCGGCGGCCAGCAGCAGCGCGTGGCGATCGCCCGCTCGCTGTGCATGCAGCCCAACATCATGCTGTTCGACGAGCCGACCTCGGCGCTCGACCCGGAGATGATCAAGGAGGTGCTCGACGTGATGGTCGATCTCGCCGAGTCCGGCATGACCATGCTGGTCGTGACCCACGAGATGGGCTTCGCCTCCCAGGTCGCCGACCGGGTGATCTTCATGGACCAGGGCCAGATCGTCGAGCAGAACACGCCGTCCGAGTTCTTCAACAACCCGCAATCCGACCGCACCAGGCTGTTCCTTAGCCAGATCCTGGACAAGTAGGGGCGGAATAGCGGAAGTTATTTTCAAAATAAGGCATTTTCGATAATATCGTGGCGAGTTGTTTTCGCCGACGAAAATAAGGGGCCGCGTAGTGGCCGCGTCTCGAAAAGGCCAAAGACCGCACGGCCGCAGGATTCGGTGCCCGGGCGGCTACTTCGCATTCGTCCCTGCGCCGCTCCCGCCGTCCATCGAGTGGGATGACGCGTTAACGGCCGCGCTTTCGCGGGCGGACCTCGCTATCGGACGTCTCGGAGGCGAAGGCCGCCGGTTTCCCAAACCGCATTTCTTCATCCGATCGTTCGTCCGCCGGGAAGCCGTGCTTTCGAGCCGGATCGAGGGCGCGCGGACGACCCTCGCAGAACTTCTCGCGGCCGAAGCGGGCGGGTCGGGCAAAGCCGATACGGCGGACCTGCGCGAGGTCGGCAACTATGTCGCCGCCCTCGAATACGGTCTGGAGCGCCTGGACTCCCTGCCGCTTTCACTCCGCCTGATCCGGGAGCTTCACGAACGGCTCATGCGGGGCGTTCGGGGCGACGCCGCGACTCCCGGAGAGTTCCGGCGGAGCCAGAACTGGATCGGGCCACCGGGATGCGGATTGCAGGACGCCGCTTATGTGCCGCCGCCGGTCGACGAAATGGCGGAATGTCTTTATGCCCTGGAACGATTTCTGCACGACAGAAACCTGCCGCCGCTCGTACACACGGCGCTCGCCCACGCCCAGTTCGAGGCGATCCATCCGTTTATCGACGGCAACGGCAGGGTCGGGCGCCTGCTGATTACGCTGCTGCTCGTGGAACGCGGGCTGCTGCCGTCCCCGCTCCTCTATCTGAGCGCGTATTTCGAAGCCACGCGGGAAACCTATTACGCGCAGTTGCTCGCGGTAACCGAGGATGGCGCCTGGGAGGACTGGCTGATCTACTTTCTCGACGGCGTGCGGTCGCAGGCCGAGGACGCGCTTGTGCGCATCGGGCGGATCGACGCCCTGTTGGCAGGCTGGCTGGACGAATTTGCCGGCGCAAGGTCCCGGCGGGTGGAAGAGGTTCTCGGGCTCTTCGTCGAGACTCCGTTCTGGACCGTGCGGGAGATCGCCCGAAGGTTGGGAGTGGCCTACACGACGGCCCGGCGCGCCGTCGACAGGCTGGAAGATGCGGAAATCGTCGCGCTCATCGGCGAAAGAAAGCGCAACCGGGTCTACTGCGCGCGCGCTGTCCTGGAGGCGCTTGAGGCACCCGTCGAACGCGGCGACGGCTGATGGGCCCGGCCCTCAATGCTTCAAAAACCCCCAATCCGACCGCACCAGGCTGTTCCTCAGCCGAATTCTGACATCCGGACGATCGGTTCGATCCGCCTCTTCCTCATATCTCCAACAGTTTGCCGAACCCCGTAACCTTGTCCCTAATGCCGGTCAGGCGGAGGCAATGCCAGAAGCTGGCTTGATTGCTTCCCACGACAGGTTTCCCGATCCGCCGCTCCGCGTCCTCAATAATCTCGAGCGAGCGCAGCGCGCCGCAACTGAGGAAAACCGCGTCGGCGTCCGGACGGTCCAGTCCGACGGTGAAGTCGAGGAGAGAGGCGGGGCTCACCAGGTTCATCTTGACATCGGTCGTGAGCGACAGGCCCTCGGTCGCAACGACCTCGAAGCCCTGCTGCTCGAAATAGGCTTTCTCCAGCGCATCGATATCCGGCGTGTACGCCGTGCCGATGCTCAGTCTTCGTACGCCGAGCGCCTGTAAGGCCGCGACAACGCCGGAGAGCAGCGTGGTCCCGATGACGCCGTTTCGCCCGGCCTCCAGCTTGCGACGGATGACCTCTTCGCCGATGACGAAACTGCCGGAGGTGCAATTGTAACACAGCACATCCAGATCGTTTCGCGCCGGCAGGAACCCGGCCAGCGCCTCGTCCAGGTCATGCTCCATCTGTGCAAGATTCTCGACTGTGCATTCCTTCCGCATGCGCATATGGGTGAAGCTGAGGCCTACGCCGTCAGGCCGCATCCGGAACATGTCGCCCTCAGTCAGCCCGGCATTGGCGACACAGACGAAGCCAAGGCGTGCCCGCGGATAGGGGCCCCCATCGAACCGGATCTTGCTTGTTTGGACATTTTGCATGGCAGGCTCAATTGCGTGACATCATCGCCGACGGCAGCCAGGTCGCCAGCTCCGGCACGAGAACGAGAATTACCACTCCCAAAAGCATCAGGAGAAACATCGGTAGCGCTGCGCGCGAGATATAGCCGATGCCCCGCCCCGTCATACTCTCGACGAGGAACAGGTTGAAGCCGATGGGTGGCGTGATGAGCGCCATCTCGCCGACCAGCACCACAAAGACACCGAACCAGATCATGTCGATCCCGGCGGTACGAACCAGCGGTTCGATCACCGCCATAGTCAGAACTATCATCGAGATGCCGTCCAGAAAGCAGCCAAGCCCGATGTAGAACAGGGTCAGGATCGCGATGAGCAGCGTCGGCGACAGTCCGAGCGTCCCGATCCATTCAGCGAGCGTCCTGGGCAAGCCCGTAAAGGCCATCGCCTGGGTCAGAAGGGCGGACCCGGCAAGGAGCAGCATGATCATCGAGGTGGTCTTGACGGTTCCCGCAAGCGCCGCTCTCAGACTCGCGACACTCAGAGTCCGCTGAAGCGCCGACAGGGCGAGCGCCCCGATCACGCCGATAGTCGCTGCCTCGGTCGGCGAGGCGATTCCGAGATAGATCGATCCGATCACAAGAGCGATCAGCAGCACGATCGGCGTAAGCCTGCCCAACCCGATCAGCTTTTCGCCAAAAGTCGCCGGCGCTTCCCGCCGCGCCCAGCCTTCCTGCGTGACGACACCCCAGATGAAAATATAGAGCAGAAACAGACCGGCCAGCATCAGGCCCGGGAGGATCCCGGCGATGAACAACCGGCCGATCGATTCCTGCACGGTCACGCCATAGATGATCATCGTGATCGAAGGAGGGATCAGCAGCCCCAGCGTGCCCGCTCCGGCAAGCGTGCCGGCGCTCAGGGAGTCCGGATAGCCACGACTGCGCAATTCCGGCAGCGTCATCTTGCCGACCGTCATGAGCGTTGCCGCGCTGGAGCCCGAAATGGCCGCAAAGGTCGAACAGCCAACGATATTGACATGCAGGAGGCCGCCGGGGAGCCGCCGCATCAACGGAGATAATCCGGCAAACAGCGTTTCCGACAACTTCGATCGGAACAGGATCTCGCCCATCAGGATGAACAAGGGGAGCGCCGATAGACCCCACAGCGAGGTGTGCGACCAGATCGTCGTCGCCATTGCGTCGCCAATCGGCCGATCGGTGAACAGGATCATCGCCGCAACGCCGGTGCCCAACAGGGCCATCCCGATCCAGACGCCCGGCGCAAGCAGGAAGACCAGAACCAGGAGGAGCAGCCCTGTGGCGCCGAGTCCGTCCACGATCTAGGCGTCCGGGACCGTCTCGGCCGGGTTCTCGATCTCTCCGACGGCCACGGCCTTGACGACCGCGTGGACAAGCGCGATCGAGAAGACGCTGAAGCCGACTGCCATCGGGAGTTGCGGTATCCAGATCAACAGGTCGTCGGAACCGTCGCTGCGCTCTTCGTAGAGATAGGAAACCCAGACCATCCGAGTGACGTAGAACGCCAGGTAACAGGCCAGCCCTGTCGAGACGGCGAGGGTCAGGAGCTCAAATGCAAACCTCAGCCGGCCGCGGAAGCGGTTGATGAGCATCGTCACGCGGATGTGGCCGCGCTCGGCGAAGGTGTAGGTCAATCCGAGCGCCCCGGCCGCCGCCATGCAGTATCCGGCGGACTCGGTCAGTCCCGGAACGAAGGCGCCGGCGATCCGGCTGCCGATGTTGACGAGGACCAGCCCCGCGATCAGGACGATGAACAGGGCGGCGAGAACGCCGCAGGCGCGATAGAAGGCGTGAAGCCAGCGATCCAGGGCGTGCAGCAGACGCACAGGCGTTGCTCTTCTGCGTCGCGTCGGGGGGGGGGGGGGGGGGGGGGGGGGGGGGGGGGCGGGGGGGGCCGGCGCCCGCG
>VXNK01000038.1 GCA_009840595.1 Rhodospirillaceae bacterium
GAGAGCGTCAGCCATGACTGACCCTATCGTTGCGCCTCGCGGCACCCCCACCCGGCTCGCTTCGCTCGCCGACTTCTCCCTCTGAAGAGGAGGTATAGGGATGAACGGCTGCCATCATTATCCTTCCCCCTCTTCAGAGGGGGAAGTGGCCGAGCGCAGCGAGGTCGATGGGGGTGCCGTCCGCATCGCCTTCAAGGTGGCAACTTCCTCTCGAATCGTCGCCAGCACGCCTTCGATATTGTTCATCACCTCGTTGTTCCAGAAACGGATGACGATATAGCCCTGAGATTCAAGCCATGCCGTGCGGGCCGCATCTTTTTCGACTTCGACGCCATGCTGGCCGCCGTCGACCTCGATGACGAGTCGGAGCGAGGGGCAGACAAAGTCCGCAACGAATTTTCCAATCGGCTCCTGCCGTTTGAAGCGCAGACCGTCCAGTTGCTTCTTGTGCAGGAAATACCAGAGGCGCTTCTCGGCGTCCGTCGGCTGTTTTCGCAATCGCTTGGCCAGTTTCTTGGCGAATGCCGCCCGCTTGACGCGGCGGTCCTTTAATTCTTCCCCCTCTTCAGCGGGGGAGAGGTGGCCCCGGATTAAATCCGGGGTCGATGGGGGTGTTCTGGAGCGATGTCCGACGGCACCCCCACCCGGCTCGCTTCGCTCGCCGACCTCCCCCTCTGAAGAGGGGGAGGTATGAAACTCCGCTACCATCTTATTCCGCCGCCTGGGCGAAGGCGGCGGTGGCGATGTTGCCGTCGTAGGAGCCCATTTCCTCGACGGCGAGCGGCTTCTGGAGATGCTTCTCCGAGGCCTTGTAGACCTTCACGCACACGATGTCCGAGCCGGAGCCGGTCGAATCGGTGAGCTTGAGCGAGATGTCGGTCACGCTGTTCAGGCTCGGCCGGTTGAGATCCTTGGCGAAGGGCGTTTTCCAGTGGTCGAACTGGCCGATCATCAGGACCGTATCCGGGCGGATCCCCTCGCGCAGCACGGCCGGCCCTTCGGTGCGCCCGGTGACCGATTCCACGACGACCTGCTCGCCGTCTTCGATGCCCAGGTCCTGCGCCCGGCGCCGGTTGATCATGACGCCGTTGTGGCCGGCGATGTTGTCGGCAACCTCGGCAATCAGCGGCAGGCCGACATTGGCGCCCCAGGCATACTGGAAGGAGCGGGCGGTGAGGGCCCAGAACGGATATTCCGCCGGGTCGCGGCCGAAATCGCGGACGTAATCCTCCCAGATTTCCGGGAAGGATTCGTAGGTCGGCATGAACTCGTATTCGCGCAGCTGGGTTTCCCACCAGTCGACGCCGATCTCGCCGAGGCGCAGCGCCAGTTCCTGGCCGTGCCGGGTCAGCCGTTCCTGGTAGGGCAGTTCGAAGCGCAAATTCTGGTCTTCCAGCGCCGGGTAGATATACCAGTCGAGCTGGTTGTAATCCTTCAGCATGTAACCGTGTTCGCGGAACCAGTCGAGGTCGCGGACCTGCTCGCCGCCGGTCATGTCCCACGACGCGGCCTTGCACATGTTGTCCCAGACGGTTTCCGACTCCGGCGGCTCGCCGGCCGGCAGGCTGAAATCGTATTTGCCGGGGCGGGCCAGTTTCGTACCCGCCGCGCCGCCGTTGATGGCGCCGATATAGGCGTCCAGGATTCCGGCCTCCTGGGCGAAGCGGGTCATGATGTCCGACATGTCCATCGTGTCGTTGACCGGATCGATCGCCTTGGCGCGGATCGTCCAGCCTTCGTGGTGCCAGAAATTCTCCTGGAACTTGGTGCCGCCGATGCGGATCAGCTGGGTCGATTCCAGGTCCGTCGATTCCGGCAGCAGCACGTCAGCGAAATGGTTGGTCTCGTCCATCGTGTAGGCGAAGGCGACGATGAACGGGAAGTCCGCCAGCTGCTTCGACACTTCCGGCGCGTTCCACGAACTGATCGACGGATTGGTGCGGTAGCACATCCAGATGTCCGGCGGATCGTGGCGCGGCCAACTCTTCGGCTGGTGCTTCTGGAACAGCCAGGGCAGGTGCGCGGGCCCCAGGGCCGGCGACCACGGGCTGTCCGAAACCAGGGGCACCAGCGTCTTGTAGGCGTTGCGGATGTGCGGATCGCGGTTCCAGGCGTTCGACGACGTGGCGTTGAACTGGTAGCGCATGAATCCGTCTTCGCCCGGCAGCACGGAGCCGACCCGCGACGCCGCCGGCCGGACCAGCTTCACCGCCGTGCCCAGCGTGCCGCCCGGCACCTCGAGCGCGCCGACCAGAACGGCCAGCATGGTGCGCGCCCAGCAGGTGTGATAGCCGCCCCAGCCGTTGTTCACGCTCTTGCCGAGCAGGATGGCGACCGGCCGGAAGGGCAGGGTCTTCCCTTCGATCTCGATGGTCTCGCCGACGCAGGCATGGGCGATATATTCGTCGGCAACCCGCCGGATGGTCTCGGCCGGCACCTCGCACTCGGCCTCGGCCCATTCCGGCGTGTATTCCGCCATCAGGTCGAGCATGAGCTGGAAGGACGGTCTGGCCGTCACCCCTTCGTGGTCCCAGCGCGTGTTGTCCGGCCCCAGTTCGTAGCCGTCGACCGTGTAGGCGCCCTCCATGGCAGGGTCGCCGATATCGGCGTCGTAGGGCTTGGCCGCGCCGTCGGCGGCGTCCCAGATCAGCGGCTTGCCGTCCGGGTCGCGGACGAAAAAGCCGTTGGGGCCGACCAGGTAGGGCGAATTCGAGCGGTTCTTGAGAAACGGCACGTCGCATACATCCGCCCAGCCGCGCTCGTGCACGATGCGGTGGATCAGGGCGAACAGGAAGGCGGCGTCGGTCTTCGGCTTGATCGGCACCCACTCGGCCGAGGCCGCCGCCGTGATCGACATGTGCGGCTCGACATGGACGCGCTTGGCGCCGCGCGCCCTTGCGTTGGCCTCGCGCCAGATGCCGACGACGCCGGACTGCGCCTCGGTGTTCGCGCCGCAGTTGAGGATGAAGTTCACATAAGGCGTATCCGGCGCGACGATGAAGGCGCGGTGCCACAGCTCGCCGTAGAGATGCTCGGAGTGATAGCACTTCACGCCCTGGCCGGCGCCGAAGCCCTGGTCGATGGGCCCCCAGGCTGCCATGAAGGCCGGGAAGGTGCCCATATACTGCACCGGCGTGCCGCCGCCGCCGGTCGAGGTCGCGAGGCGCGGATGGCCGTTCTCGTTGACCAGCCCCTTCGCGCGCACTTCGCGGAATTTCTCGCCGATGATCCCGAAGGCCTCTTCCCAGGAGATCGGCACGAAGCCCGGATCCTCGTCCCGCCCCTTGTTCGGGTTGGTCCGCTTCATCGGCTGCTTGATCCGGTTGGGATTGTAGGTCTTCTGGATCAGGCCGAACGCCTTGACGCAGACCCGGCCGCCGCCGGGATGCTCGTCCATGATGTCGAAATTGGCTTCCAGCCGTTCCGCCACGCCGTTGCGGACGGTGACCTTCGCCAGGTCCGGCCCCGCTACGCACTGGTAGCAGTAGAAGGGAACCTTCTTGACGTCGTCTGCGGGAGCGCCGGCTTTGGCCATGATCGATACCCGGTCGGAAGGAATGGCAGGCGCGAGAATAGCACGCTTTGCGGCACGCGGCTCAAGCTTCGGCGAGGCGCGCCTTTTTCTTCGCCAGGCGGCCGCCTTGCTTCGCCTTGTCGATGACGAAGCGGATGTGCCGAGCCCGGCCGACATGGTCGAGCTCGTCATGGACGTTGACCTCGAAGACGACCCGCGGGCCCTCGACGTCCACGACTTCGGCGCGCACCGTCACGCTCTGGCCGATCAGGGTCGGACCGAGATGGTCGATTTCGACCCGCGCGCCGACCGAATCCTCGCCGTCGTCATGGTGCCGCAGCAGCAGTTGCCGGCAGGTCTGCTCGATGTCCTGCACCATGCGCGGCGTGGCGTAGACGCGCAGCTCGTCGCCCATGAAGGCGATGGTGCGGTCCGTGTCGATCGCGATCGTCTCCTCGTGGGCGACCCCGGCTTTGAGTGTGTCTTTCATTGCGTTTCCCTGATGTTGGGTGCCGGTCCGGAATCCGGCGGGTCTCAACCGACAGCGTTTTTTGCCCGCAGATCGGCGATTTCCCCGGCGGCAAAGCCCCAGGCGACGAGCGCCTCGTCGGTATCCGCGCCGGGCGGCGAAGGCGGGCGGCGGACCGCGCCGGGCGTCCGGCTGAAGCGCGGGGCCGGGGCCGGCTGCACCACGCCGTCGATTTCCGCGAAGGTGCCGCGCGCTTTCATGTGCGGGTGTTCCGGCGCTTCGTCCAGGTCCAGGATCGGAGCGAAACAGATGTCGCTGCCTTCCATGATCGCGCACCATTCGTCCCGGGTCTTCGTCCTGAAGATCTCAGCCAGCTTTTCCTTGATGACCGGCCAGCTCTCCGGCTTCATCTGCGGCGGCAGTCCGGCGGGATCGAGCCCGGTCTTCTCCAAGAGTTCGGCGTAGAATTTGGCTTCGATCGAGCCGATGGAGACATACTTTCCGTCGCGCGTTTCGTAGACCGAATAGAAATGGGCCCCGCCATCCAGCAGGTTGGCCCCGCGCTCGTTGCTCCACAGGCCGGCTGCCTTGAGGCCGAAAAAGGTCGTCATCAGCGAGGCCGCGCCGTCGACCATGGCCGCGTCCACGACCTGCCCCTTGCCGGACTGCCTTGCCTCGAGCAGGGCGGCCAGAACGCCGACCAGCAGGTAGAGCGTCCCGCCGCCGAAATCGCCGACCAGGTTGAGCGGCGGCACCGGCGGCCCGTCCGCCGGGCCGATGGCGTTGAGCGCCCCGGTGAGCGCGATGTAGTTCATGTCGTGGCCGGCGGCCCGGGCCATCGGGCCGTCCTGGCCCCAGCCGGTCATGCGGCCGTAGACCAGCTTAGGGTTGGTCGCGAAACAGTCCTCCGGGCCGAGGCCCATGCGCTCGGTCACGCCCGGCCGGAACCCCTCGATCAGGACGTCGGCGCGGTCGATCAGCCGTTTGACGACCGCCAGCCCATCCGGCGACTTGAGATCGACGGCGATCGAAGGCCGGCCGCGGTGCAGCACCTGATACTTTGCGGGCATGGCGATGCCGAGGCCCGCATCCGTCAGCCGGTCCACCTTGACGACGTCGGCGCCCATGTCCGCGAGCATCATGCAGGCCATCGGGCCGGGGCCGATCCCGGCCAGTTCCACGACGCGCAGTCCGTCCAGCGGTCCGGGCATGAGATCAGGCTCCTTCAGGCGGATTGCGCGCCGCGGCGCGGGCTGACGGCGGCGGGGCGCTCCGGTCGGGCTATTCCGCTGCGGCGGCCATCCGCCCGGCGGCCGGGCCGATCGTCTTCAACTCCGGCATCACCTCGCGGGCGAACAGCCGCATGTTGGCTTCGGCGAGGTCCCCGGACATGCCGGCATATTTGAAGACGCCGACGAAGCTGTCGGCACCGGCCTTGTCGGAAATGTCGACGATCTTCTCGTAGACCATCTCCGGCGTGCCCCAGACCTGCAGGCTGAGGAAAAACTCGGTCGCCGCCTCATCGCCCTGCTTTTGCAGGTTCTCGGCGAACTTGCCGTAATATTCGTAGCCCTTCGTCGTCTTCAGGTGGTCGCCGGCGAATTCGTAATGCGCCAGCACGCTGTGCCAGTAGCCGCCGATATACTTTTTCGCCATTTCGTAGGCGCGCTCTTCGCTCTCGTCGACGAAGGTCCAGCCGGCGGCGATCGGCGCCGGCGCGTCGAAACCGTTGACCCGCTGGAACAGCACCCGGTATTCGGCCAGCTCCTTGGCGACATGGTCCCAGGGCTTCTGCGGGATGATGAGCAGGCCGACGCCCAGTTTCGCCATGATCTCCGCCGATTCCGGCGAGACCGCGGCGGCGTAGGTCCGACCCCTGAAGCTCAGGTTGGCGCGCGGGCGCACGGCGGCGCGAGGCTGGGTGTAGAATTCGCCGTCATATTCGCAGAAGCCGCTTTCGAGCCCGCCCATGATCATCTCGGCGGCTTCGACGAAGCGGGCGCGGCTCTCTTCCATCGGCACGCGGAAGCCGTCGAACTCGCAGCGGCCGGCGCCGCGGCCCATGCCGAAGATGACCCGCCCGCCGGACATCACGTCGAGCATGGCGATCTGCTCGGCGACCCGGAACGGATCGCGCCAGGGCAGAACGACGACCATCGTGCCCAGCCGGGCCGTCGTCGTGCGGGCGGCCGCGTAGGCGAGGAACTGCACCGGGTCCGGGCACATGATGTAGTCGGTGATATGGTGTTCGGTCGCCCACACGGAATCGAAACCCAGCGGCTCGACCAGGTCCACCAAGGCCAGCTCGTCATTCCAGACCGCGTGATCCGGCTGTTGCTTGCCGGGGTTCTGGAAAATGAAAGAAGCGCCGACATGCATGGCGGTGTTTCTCCCGGATTGTGGGCGGTTGCGGGCAGGCCGGCCCCGAAACTGGCTTCCCCGGGCCAGTCCTACACCAGCCCCCGGCGGGGAGTCACGCCCGTCCTGCCCGGCAGGCAACGCGCCGCAGCGCCCACGCCCGCCCCGGAAGATGCGGCCGAAACGGCGGCGCGCGGGACCCGCGCGAAACCGCCTTGAAATTGCCGCAGTACGGCTCATGTATAGCGGCGGCACGGCGACCGGGCGCAATTCCCGCACCCGGATCCGGAGGCGTTTACCGCCCCGGCCGCCGCCGCCCCGCCGGCCCGGACGCCCGTCCGGACGGCATTTGCACATATCGCTGCCCCTGCCAGGCGATGGACCGGATGATCGAAGTTCAGTCGCTCACCAAGCATTTCGGCCCGATCCGGGCGGTCGACGGCGTGTCCTTCTCGGTCGGGAAGGGCGAGGTGCTCGGCTTTCTCGGCCCGAACGGGGCCGGCAAGTCGACCACCATGAAGATGATCACCGGCTTCATTACGCCGACGGCCGGCACCGCCGCGGTCTGCGGCCATGACATCCGCACCGCGCCGATCGCCGCCAAGTCCCGCATCGGCTACCTGCCGGAGGGCGCGCCGCTCTACGCCGACATGACCGCGCGCGGCTTTCTGAATTTCATCGGTGCCAGCCGCGGACTGCGCGGCGCGGAACGCGCGAAAGCCGTCGACCGGGTCGTGGAAATCGCCCAACTTAAGACGGTGCTCGACCAGCCGATCGAGACCCTGTCCAAGGGCTTTACCCGGCGGGTCGGCCTGGCCCAGGCGCTGTTGCACGATCCGGACGTGCTGATCCTGGACGAGCCGACCGACGGCCTGGACCCGAACCAGAAGCACCATGTCCGCCAGGTCATCAACGACATGGCGCCGGACAAGGCCATCGTCATCTCGACCCACATTCTCGAAGAGGTTCACGCGGTGTGCAGCCGGGCGATGATCATCGACCACGGCCGGCTGCTGGCCGACAGCACGCCCGCCGAACTGGAGGCGCGGGCGCAGCACCACAACACCGTCACCTTGCGCACGCTGGCCATGCCGCCCGACGGGGAGCGCGCCGCGCTCGGGCAGCTGGACGGCGTGATCGAGATCGAGGCAGGCGGCTCGGCCGGCGAGCCGGTCTTCCGGGTCATCCCGCAGGAGGGCGCGAACGTGCTGCCGGCGGTCACCGCCTTCGTCGCCGAAAAGGGCTGGCAGGTCGACGAGCTGCGCCTGGAGCAGGGCCGGCTGGACGACGTGTTCCGGGAACTCACCGCCGCCGCCGCGGCCGGCCGCGATGCGGAGGCCGCACAATGAACGCCGCCCGCACCGTCGCCGTGATTTTCCGGCGGGAATTCGCCGGCTATTTCGCCAGCCCCGTCGCCTATGTCTTCCTGATCGTCTTCCTCGCGCTGGCCGGGGCGCTGACCTTTTTCATCGGCAATTTCTTCCAGCGCAACCAGGCGGATCTGGACAGCTTCTTCGTGTTCCACCCCTGGGTCTACCTGTTCCTGATGCCGGCGATCGCCATGCGCCTGTGGGCGGAAGAGCGCAAGACCGGGACGGTCGAACTGCTGTTCACCCTGCCGATCGCGACCTGGCACGCCGTGGCCGGCAAGTTCCTCGCCGCTTGGCTGTTCGCCGGCGTGGCGCTGGCGCTGACCTTCCCGATCTGGATCACCGTTGCCAATCTGGGCGCACCCGACCACGGCCCGATTATCGCCGGCTATATCGGCAGTTTCCTGATGGCCGGCGGCTATCTTGCCATCGGCTCCTGCCTGTCGGCGACGACCAGGAACCAGGTCATCGCCTTCGTGCTGGCGGCGATCGTCTGCTTCGCCTTCTCCATGGCGGGGGCCGAGGTCGTACTCGGCCCGATCCGGGACATCCTGCCCCAGGATTTCGTCAACCTGGTCGCATCGTTCAGCTTCCTGAACCATTTCGCCGAAATGCGCAAAGGCGTGATCGACCTGCGCAACCTGCTCTACTTCCTCTCCGTCATCGGCGTGTTCCTGTTCGCGACCGTGCTGGTCCTCGACCTCAAGAAGGCGGAGTAGGGTCATGGCGTTCCTCAACGACCGGCGCAACCTGACGATCGCCTCCCTGATCGTCGCCTTCGTCTTCCTGTTCGCCTTCAACGCCTTTGTCGGCAGTACGGTACGCAACCTTTCGGTCGATCTGACCGAGGACAGGGAGTTCACCCTCTCCGAGGGCACGGAACGGGTGCTGAAATCGCTCGAAGAGCCGATCACGCTGCGCCTGTTCCTCTCGCCCGCGCTGATCGAGCGGGCGCCGGGCTATGCCGCCGCGGCGAACCGGGTGCGCAACCTTCTCGACCGCTACGTTGCCCTAGCGAACGGCAAGATCCGTCTGGAGACCTACCGCCCCGAGCCCTATTCGGAAGACGAGGACAAGGCCGAGGCCTACGGCATGGAAGGCGTGCCGATCGATACGAGCGGCACGCTGGTCTATTTCGGCCTCGCCGGGACCAACACGGTGGATGCCGAAGAGAGCATCCCCTTCTTCCATCCGAACCGCCAGCGTTTCGTCGAATACGACCTCACCCGGCTGGTTCACAGCCTGGGCGTCAAGAAGCGGGTCGTCGGCCTGATTGCCGGCCTTCCGATCGACGGCACCTTCAGCATGCAGGGCGGCATGCAGCAGCCCTGGCCGATCTACAAGGAGATCGAGAAGCAGTTCGAGGTCAAAACGGTCGACGAGACCAAGGACAGCATCCCGGACGATATCGACGTGCTGATGATCGTCCATCCGCGCAGCCTGTCGGACAAGACGCTCTATGCCATCGACCAGTTCGTCCTGAAGGGCGGCAAGGCCCTGGTCATGGTCGACCCGGTGCCCGAGACGGCGCCGCGCCGCCGCACCTTCATGGGCGCCGGGCCGGTTCCGCCGGGATCCGGGCTGCCGAAGCTGTTCGAGGCCTGGGGCGTCGATTACGACAGTGCCGCGGTGGCGACCGACGCCAACCGGGCTATCGCGATGCCCCATAACTCCAAGGGCCAGACCGTGCATGTGCCGCACATCGCCTATATGGAGCTGCGCAAGGAGGACCTGCACAAGACCGACCGGGTGACCGCCCAGATCGAAGTCCTGATCTTCGCGACTCCGGGCCATTTCGCCAAGGCGAAGGACGGGTCGACGGCCGTCTCGCCGCTCGTGACGACGACCGGGGTCGCCATGGTGCGCAAAGCGGAGGATTACCGGCTGCAGCCGGACCTCGTCGACCTGTACCGGACCTACCGTCCCGGCGACCGGAAACTGTGGCTCGCCGTGCGCGTGACCGGCAAGGCGGACAGTGCCTTCCCCGACGGCCGCCCCGCCGACGATGCGGACGTCGAAAAGAAGGCGAACGAAAGTGCGGAAAATGACGCCGGCGCGGAAAACGGCAAAGACGCGAAAGCGGCGGCACCGGCCCATGTCGCGGCGTCGCAGAAGCCGCTCAACCTGATCCTGGTCGCCGACGCCGATTTCATGGAAACCGGCTTCTGGGCGCAGAAGACGGCGGTCGGCGAGGCGGAGGTCTACACGCCGTTCGCCAACAATGCCGATTTCGTCGTGAACGCGCTGGACGATCTGGCGCGCGCCGATCCGCTGATCGGCCTGCGCGGACGCGGCGCACCGGCGCGGCCGTTCACCGTGGTCGACGACCTGCGCAAGGCGTCGCAGAACAAGCTGCGCGCCAAGCAGCTCGAACTGGCGCGGGATCTCGAGGACATCCGCAAGAAGCTCAACGAGGCCCGGACGGCGAGCAAGGACGGCCGGACCGTCCTGACCGACAAACAGCAGGAAACGCTGCGCGGCTATCTGGCGAAGTTCCTCGCCATCCGGCAGGAGCAGCGGGCCGTCCTCGCCGATCTGCGCAAGGATGTCGAGGCGCTGGAGGCGCAGACCAAATTCTACAACATCGCGCTGATTCCCCTGCTGATCGCCGTGCTGGCGATCCTGATCGCGATCTGGCGCGCACGGCGCCGGCGCCGGCGCTATGAAACCGCCTGAGCGCGCCTTTCGCCCCGGAACCGTTCCGAAACCGCCCCGCAAAGATCCCGCAACGATCCCGCAACAATAACGCCGCCATGACCAAGACCGGCTTCCTGATCCTGACCGCCGTTACCGCCGCGCTGATTGTCGGCGCCGTGGCGCTGCGGCCGGCGGCGACGACGATGGCGCCGTCGGAAGGCGCCCGTTTTTTCCCCGGCCTCGACGGCGCGGCGCTCGACGCGGTCGACCGCATCCGCGTAACCGCCGAGGGCAGGAAAATCACCCTCGATCGCAAGGACGGCCGATGGACCGTGCGCGACAAGGGCGGCTATCCGGCGACCTTCGCAAAGGTGAAGGAGGCGCTGGTTTCGCTGTCGCAGCTCAGGCAGTTCGAGCGCAAGACCGCCGATCCGTCGCGCTACGACAAGCTCGATCTCGGAGACCCGGCCGGGAAGGACGCGAAGTCCAAGCGGCTGACCGCTTTCGCCGGCGACAAGACGGTCGCCGACGTCATTGTCGGCAAGAGCAATACCAAGGAAATCCTGTTCGGCCGCTCGCTGGTCTATGTCCGCCTGCCCGGCGACAGGCAGAGCTGGCTCGCCGTCGGCGATCCGAAGCTGGCCGCCGAGGTCGGCGACTGGCTCGACCGCGCGGTGCTCGACGTCAAGACCGGGCGGATCCGGGAAGCGGTCCTGACCGCCGCCGCCGGGACGGACGGCGACCCGCCCGATCGGGTGATCGTCGGCAAGGACAAGGCCGGGGACGATAAATTCCGGCTGCGCAACGTGCCGGAAGGCCGCGAGATCAAGGGCGAGCGCTTCCTGCGCTATATCGGCGAGAGCCTCGACAATCTGACGCTGGAGGATGTCAGGCCGGCCGGCGAGGTCGATTTTGCCGGCAAGGCCGCGGGCGGCGCCGTATTCCGGACCTTCGACGGCCTGGTCGTCACCGCGAAGCTGGCCCGGACCGGCAAGCCGGACGAGGACGACAAATACTGGATGACCTTCGAGGCCGGCGTCGACGAAGCGGCGCTGCTGAAGGAAAAGCCGAAGAAAGGCTCCGACCTCAAACCGGCCGCCGAAGTCCGCAAGGAAGCCGCTGCGGTCGCTGCGCGGACCGCCGGCTGGGCCTACAAGGTCTCGTCCACCGTCACCCGCTTCCTGCGCTACACCATGGCCGACATCCTGAAACCGCCGCCGAAGGAAAAAGCCGCTGAGGATGCCGAAGCGAAACCGGCCGACGGCGGCGCGACCGGCGATCCCCCGTCGGCAGACAAGAAGGACGAGTAGCCGCCAACGGCAACGATACGAAACGCAGCCGGAGTATGCCGCCAATCCGCCCGATCGCACCGAAAGCGCAGACGGGTCGGGAGTTGGTTGCCTTTTTCCGCAATTCGCCCTTGATGGGCGCAGGTCTTCGGTTCGAGCGGGACCGGTGGGCCGGTCGTACAATCGATCTCGAAACGACCCCGGATGCGAACGAACTGTCCCTCGCCACCGCAAGACCGACGGACTATGATCCGGCCCCGGGATTGCATCGGCATGCCGCTGCGCCGCCGATGCGGCCGCGGCGGATCGGGAGGAACGACATGGCCGGCGACTTCATCGACATTCCCGCCGCGGACGGCGGCGCATTCCAGGGCTATCTCGCCTTGCCGGAGGGCGGCAAGGGCCCCGGCCTGATGATCCTTCAGGAAATCTTCGGCGTGAACGAAGCGATCCGCGCGACCTGCGATTACTTCGCCGAAGAGGGCTATGTCGTCCTCGCGCCGGACATGTTCCACCGGCTCGAACGGCGGGTCGATCTCGGCTATTCCGACGACGAGCGCGCCAGGGCATTCGACTTTCTCGGCCGGTTCGATTTCGCCAAGGCGGTCGAGGACATGACCGCCACCGTCGCGCATCTCAAGGGCATGGATGCGGTGAAGGGCCAGGGCAAGGGCGGCGCCACCCAGGTCGCCGCGCTCGGCTACTGCCTGGGCGGGGCGCTGGCCTACCAGGCGGCGGCCCATTGCGGCGTCGCGGCGGCGGCCAGCTACTACGGCGTGCAGATCGAGAAGCAGCTGCACCTCAAGGACAGGATCGAGTGCCCGACGGTGCTGCATTTCGGCGGCGCTGACGAGCATGTCCCGATGGAAGCGGTCGAGCAGGTCCGCGAGGCTTTCGCGGACAAGGACCATGTGCTGGTCAACGTCTACGAGGGCGCGCCCCACGGCTTCGCCAACCGCTTCCGCGACAGCTACGACAAGGCGGCGGCCGGCATGGCGCATTCGCGCACTATCGCGCTGCTGCGCGGCACGATGGGGCCGGGCTACGACCTCGAGCATCTGTGGGACATGCACTGCTACTACGAGTTCGCGACCCGCGACGTCGACGCCACGATGGCGACGATGGTGGCGCAGCCCTACGTCAACCACATCCCGACCATGACCGGCGGCGTCGGCTATACCGAGCTGCACCGCTTCTACAAGAACCATTTCGTCAACGCGAACCCGGACGATACGGCGCTGATCCCGGTCTCGCGCACCGTCGGCGCCGACCGGGTGGTCGACGAGATGATCTTCGAATTCACCCACGACCGGGAGATCGACTGGATGCTGCCCGGCGTGGCCCCGACCGGCAAACGGGTGCGCATCCCGCTGGTCGCCATCATCAATTTCCGCGGCCCGAAGCTGTATCACGAGCATATCTACTGGGATCAGGCCTCCGTCCTGGTCCAGATCGGCGTGCTCGACGCGAAGGACCTGCCGACCGCCGGCATGGCGACCGCGGAGAAGATGCTCGACGAGACGCAGCCGTCCAACACGCTGATGGAGCGCTGGGCGGAGAGCGCCCCGGCGGAAGCCGCCGAATAGGGCAGCCCGTTAACGACACGGCTATTTCGCAAGGGAGGAAACCATGACCCACATGGACCGCAGGCAGTTCCTGCACACTGCCGGTGCGGCCGGCGCCGCGACCGGCCTCGGCTCGCTGCTGTTCAACCGGGCGGCGGCGGCCGCCATCGGCGATACGCTCACCATCGCCTACCATGTGCCGCTGCCGGCCTGGGATCCGACGACCGGCCTGTCCTCGGTCAACCCGCAGCTCATGTCGATCTACAAATGCGTGTTCGACCAGTATGTCGACCAGAACGCCGACCTGAGCTTCCGGCCCGGCTTGCTGACCAAGTGGGGCTGGAACGACGACAAGACGAAGATCCGCATGGAGGTGCGCCAGGGCGCCAAATGGTCGGACGGCACGCCGATCACGGCGCAGGACATCGTCTGGAACCTGCAGCGCGTCGCCAACCCGAAGACCGGCAACCCGGTATCCTTCGTCTGGGCGTCGGTCGCCAACCTGAAGGCCGAGGGCAACGTCGTCACCGGCGACGTCAAGCAGTATACGCCCGACCTGTTCAAGTGGATGGCGTTCCTGACCGCCTACGTCCTGCCGCCGCACCACTACAAGAAGGTCGGCAAGGCGGGCTTCGAGAAGCAGCCGATGGGCTCCGGCCCCTACACGGTGGACGAGTTCCAGCGCGGCTCCTTCGTGCGCCTGAAGGCGAACCCCAACTACTGGGGCGACCAGCCGGCGTTCAAGACCGTCGTGTTCAAGTTCGTCACCGATCCGGCGGCGCGCATCGCCGAGATCGAGAGCGGCCGGTCGGACCTCACCCTCAACATCCCGTTCGAGGAATACGACCGACTGCGGGCCAAGGACGGCCTCGAAGGCGTCGCGACGCCGGTTTCCGACATCGCCATGATCTTCTTCAACGATGTCGAGCCGATGACCGATATCAACGTGCGCAAGGCGGCGGTGATGGCGGTCAACAAGAAGGCGATCGTCGACCGGCTGCTGCGCGGCTACGGCGTGCCCATCGAGACCCTGCTGGCGCCGCCCTATACCGGCTTCGACCCGAACGTGAAGACGCCCTACGACCCGAAGGGCGCGGCGGCCCTGCTCGCCAAGTCCGGCTATTCGAAGGACAAGCCGGTCACGTTCAAGATCCAGACCACGCGGGGCTACATCGCCAAGGACTACGAGGTCATCCAGGCCATCGTCGGCATGTGGCGCAAGGTCGGGATCCAGGCCGAGATCGAGGTCTACGAGGTCGCCAAGCATTTCGAGCTGCGCGCCCAGGACAAGCTGGCGCCCGCCGCCTTCTACAACTGGGGCAACTCGATCGGCGACCCGACCACCTCGACCGGCCACGCCATGTTCGGCCCGTCGCCGCACTCGACCTGGGACACCAAGGATCTCGACGGCATGATCGGCCCGCTGTGGGGCGAGAAGGACGAGGCCAAGCGCATCGCCGGCTGGCAGAATGTCAACCGCTATATCGCCGAGAAGGCCTATGTCTTCCCGCTTTATCAGCAGGTCCAGCCGGTGGTGTTCAAGACGGGCCTGAAATTCAAGGGCCACTTCGCCAACTTCGTCCTGCCCCAAGCGATGTCGAAGGGGTAGGAGCGGTATACCTGCCGCTGCGGCTTTCCAAAGGAATAGCCGTGTCCCAATTCCTCCCCCTCTTCAGAGGGGGAGGCCAGGTGGGGGTGGCGCGGCGCCCGTTTCCGTAGCGGGGCGCGCTTCGCCGCAAGGCGAATTCTCTGGCGGCCCAAAACACCCCCATCCCCTCCGCTGCGCTCCGGGACTTCCCCCGCTGAAGCGGGGGAAGGATAATCGCGGGACGGTGCGGCGGAAATCCGCATTCCGAACGAAGGGCGCCGCACCGACCACCTGCGCACACTCCGGGCTGACGCCGCAGACCCATGTCCTGGTCCTTCCTGCTCCGCCGGCTGCTTCTGGCGATCCCGACATTGTTCGGCGTGGCGGTGATCGTGTTCGTGCTGCTGCGCGTCGTGCCGGGCGATCCGATCGCCATGCTGATCGGGCCGGGGGCGACCGACGCGGACATCGCCGAGTTGCGCCGGCTCTACGGGCTGGACGAGAGCATCGCGCTCCAGTTCGTCTACTATCTGGAGGACCTGGCCCGCGGCAATTTCGGCACCTCGATCTCGATGCGCCAGGACGTGATGGAACTGGTGCTCGGCCGCCTGCCGGTGACGATCGAATTGTGCCTGTTCGCCATGCTCGTCGCCCTCGCCCTCGGCGGCGCGATGGCGCTTGCCGGCGCCTACTGGCGCGGCCGGGCCGGCGAGGCCGCGGTCGACGGCGCCGCCGGCTTCGTCCTGGCGATCCCGGATTTCCTGTGGGCCCTGCTGTTCATCCTGTTCGTCGTCGTCTTCGCGCTCGACGGGTTGCCGATCTCCGGCCGGATCGGCCATGACGTCGGCTTCCGGGGCGCGACCGGCTTCCTGCTGATCGAGAGCCTCGTGCGCCTGCGCTTCGATGCCTTCGGCTCGGTCCTGCTCCACACGGTATTGCCGGCCTTTGCGCTCGCGCTGCCGCTCGCCGCGATCATCGCGCGGGTGCTCAAGACCTCGATCGCCGAGGCGATGACCCAGGACTATATCCTGATGGCGCGGGTCAAGGGCTTCTCCCGGGCGCGGATCGTCTGCCGCGAAGCCCTGCGCAACGCCCTGGTGCCGACCGTGACGCTCACCGGCGTCCAGTTCACCTTCCTGGTCGGCGGCACGGTGCTGGTCGAGAAGATCTTCTCCTATCCCGGCATCGGCAACATGGCGATCGACGCCGTCATCAACCGCGACCTGCCGCTGATCCAGGGCCTGGTGCTGACCTTCGCGGTGCTGTTCATCGCCACCAATCTGCTGGTCGACATGAGCTACGCGCTGCTCAACCCGCGGATGCGCCATGGCTGATGCGGCGGCCCTGCCCGGCGGTTTGCTGCCGCGCGCCCGGGAAAGCGCGGTTCGCCGGATGCTGGCGAACCGGCGGGTCGTCCTCGGCGGCGCAGTGCTGCTGTTCTTTGCGCTCGCTGCGGTCTTCGCGCCGCTCATCGCGCCGCATGACCCGGTCGAACAGGATCTGCTGCTGCAATACGCGCCGCCCTTCTGGTCGGACAAGGCGGAGCCGGGATACCTGTTCGGCACCGACAATCTGGGCCGGGATATCCTGTCCCGCCTCATCTACGGCGCGCAGATCGCCCTGTTCGTCGCCGTCACCGCAGCGGCGGCGGCCGGGCTGCTCGGCACGGTGCTCGGCCTGCTCGCCGGCTATCTCGGCGGCTGGGTCGATGCCGTCATCTCCCGGCTGGTCGAGATCTGGATGGCCTTCCCGGCGGTCCTGCTGTCGATCGTCCTGGTCGCCGTGATGGGCACCGGCCTGCATTCGGTCATCATCGCCATCGCGGTGATCGACTGGACCCGCTTCTGCCGGGTCGTGCGCGCCGAGACCATGGCCCAGAAGCAGCAGGACTATGTTGCCTCGGCGGTCACCGTCGGGCTCGGCCGCATGGGCATCCTGTGGCGCGAGATCCTGCCCAACGTGCTGCCTTTGCTGCTCGTCCTGTTCACGCTCGAAATGGGCATCGCGGTGATCGTCGAGGCGATCCTCAGCTATGTGAACCTGTCGCTGGCGTCCGATTTCCCGACCTGGGGCACGATGATCGCCGATGGCCGGAAATATGTGAACCAGGCGCCCTGGCTGATGATCCTGCCGATCGTCTGCGTCATCGCCCTCGTCCTGGCGCTGAACGCGCTCGGCGACGGGCTGAAGGACGCGCTCGATCCGGTGATGCGCAAATGAGCGGTGCGCAAATCACCTCTGCCGGGATGCCGTCGAACGGCCCGATTCTCTCGGTCCGCAACCTGCATCTGGCGATCGCCGGACGGCACCGCGATACGCCGATCCTGCGCGACGTGTCGCTCGACATCGTCCCCGGCGAGGTCCACGGGCTGGTCGGCGAATCCGGCGCCGGCAAGACGATGATCGGCAAGGTCATCCTGGGCATCCAGCCCTCCCGCGCCCGGATCACCGGCGGATCGGTACGGTTCGACGGCCGGGACATTACCCATCTGCCGGAACGCGAGCGCCGCAGCCTGATGGGCCGGGGCCTCGGCCTGATTCCGCAGGATCCCATGACCTCGCTGAACCCGGCCTACCGCATCGGCGGGCAGATCGCCGACGTGCTGCGCCTGCATCTGGGCATGGACCGGGCGGCGGCCCGCGCGCGGGCGCTCGAACTGCTGGACGACGTCCATATCCGGGAGCCGGCGCGGGTGCTGCGCCAGTATCCCCACGAGCTCAGCGGCGGCATGCGCCAGCGCGTGCTGATCGCCATCGCCTTCGCCTGCCGGCCCAAGCTGATCGTCGCCGACGAGCCGACCACCGCACTCGACGTGACGGTGCAGCGCCAGGTCCTCGCGCTGATCAAGGAGATGCAGGCGCAGGAAGGCGCATCGATCCTGTTCGTCACCCACGATCTCGGCGTCGTCGCCAAGATCTGCGACCGGGTGACGGTGCTCCACGGCGGGCGGGTCCTGGAAGCCGGCGACACGCGCCGGATCGTCGAGGCGCCGCAGCACGACTACACCAAGGCCCTGATGGCCGCCACGCCGCGCCACGACCGGCCCGGCGACCTGCTGCAGCCGGTGCCGGAGGCGCTGACCGCCCGGCTGAACGCAGAGGCGCTGGCCTACGACGCCGCGCCCGGTGCGATGGGGGCGGGCCATGGCTGAGCCCGCGCTGCTGGAGGCGGCGGGACTGCGCCTGTCGCTGCCGGACTACAGCCGCAAGCAGCCGTTCGGCGCCGCGCCGACGGTCGATATCCTGCACGGCATCGACCTGACGCTCGCGCCCGGCGACACGCTGGGCATCGTCGGCGAGAGCGGCTCCGGCAAGACCAGCCTCGGGCGGACGCTGGTCCGGCTCTACAAGCCGACCGCCGGCAGCCTGCTGTTCGACGGCCAGGACATTACCGGCCTGCCGGAAGAGCGGCTGCGCCCCTTGCGCGCCCGGTTCCAGATGATCTTCCAGGACCCGCAATCCTCGCTCAATCCGCGGCACCGGGTCGCCGATATCGTCGCCCGGCCGCTGCGCCTCCACGGCCGCGCGGCGACGGCGGCCGAGGCGCGCAAGCAGGTCGACGCCCTGCTGGAGCGGGTCGCGCTGCGGCCGGTCCACGGCGAGCGCTATCCGCACGAACTGTCGGGCGGCGAGCGCCAGCGTGTCGGCATCGCCCGCGCCATCGCGTTGCAGCCGCGGCTGGTCGTGGCCGACGAGATCGTCTCCGGCCTCGACGTTTCGAGCCAGGCGCAGATCCTGGCGCTGCTGCGCGAACTGCGGCGCGACCTGGGCCTCGCCCTGCTGTTTATCAGCCACGACCTTTCCGTCGTGCGCACCGTGTGCGACCGGGTTATGGTGATGCTGAACGGCCGGGCGGTCGAACAGGGCGATTGCGCTTCGATCTTCGCGGCGCCGAAACACCCCTATACCCGCCGGCTCTTGAACGCGATCCCGCTACCCGATGTCGACCCGGACTGGGTCGCCCGGACGGCGGAGAAAGAACTGGGAGAGACACTGACGATGAACGTGAAAGACAGCGTGGCGCTCGTCACCGGCGCCAATCGCGGCGTCGGCGAAGCCTTCGTGCAGGCGCTGCTGAACCGCGGCGCGGCGAAGGTCTATGCCGGGATGCGCAGCACCGTAGGCTACGAAGCGCCGGACGGCCGCGTGCAGCCGGTCGAACTGGACGTGACCGACCACGCGGCGGTCGCAAAGGCGGCGGCCGAATGCGGCGATGTCACCCTGCTGGTCAACAACGCCGGCGTAAACCACAACCGGCCGATCTCCGCCGACGCCGCCCAGCGGAACGCGCGCGACGAGATGGCGGTCAACTATTTCGGCACCATGGAGATGTGCCGGCAGTTCGGCCCGGTGCTCGGCGCCAACGGCGGCGGCGCCATCGTCAACATGCTGTCGATCCTGGCCCGGGTGAACCTGCCCATGATCGGCACCTACTGCGCGTCCAAGGCCGCGACCCTGTCGCTGACCCAGGGCGTGCGCGCCGAACTGGCGGCCCAGGGCACGCTGGTCGTCGCCGTCATGCCGGCCGCCATCAACACCCGCATGGGCGACATGAATCCGCCGCCGCTGGAAGAACCGGCGGACGTCGCCAACGCGGCCCTCGACGCCGTCGAGGCCGGAGAGGAGGACATCTATCCCGGCGTCGTCGCCGACGGCGTCAGCCAGGGCCTCGCCGCCGACCCGAAAGGCGTCGAAAAACAGTTCGCCGAATACCTGCCGGGATAGGGCCGACACGCGAAGGATCGCGCCGGCCCGGAACGGTCAAAGAAAAGAAGACGAGGAACAGTAGCGGATGCCGGTTCCCTACTACGACTGGGCCGCAGGCCACGCGGCGATCCGGCCGGACGCCATGGCCCAGGTCGATATCCAGAACGGCCGCCATTTTACCTATGCCCAGATGGACGAGCGGTCGGCGCGGCTGGCGCGCTGGCTGCAGGACCGCGGGGTCGGGCGCGGGGACCGGGTCGCCATCCTGGCCTATAACGGCCCGGAATTTTTCGAACTGGAATTCGCCGCCGGCAAGACCGGCGCGGTCATGGTGCCGCTCAACTGGCGGCTGGCGCAGCCGGAACTGGACTATATCCTTGGCGATTGCGCGCCCAAGGTGCTGATCCACGATGTCGAATTCGCCGCGATGTGCGATGCCCTGCGCGACAGCGGCACCATCCCGCACGGCCTTACCATCGATGTGGAGAATCCGGACAACCCCTACGACGCGGCACTCGCCTCGGCGCCGCCGGAGCCGGCAATCGAGGCGCTGACCCACGACGATCTGGCGATGATCATGTACACGTCCGGCACCACCGGGCGGCCCAAGGGCGCGATGATCACCCACCGGATGCAGCTGTACAACTGCATCAACCTGGGGTTCAGCAGCCGGCTCTCGCCCGACACGATCCAGCTCGTCGTGCTGCCGCTGTTCCACACCGGCGGGCTCAACTGCTACACCAACCCGGTGCTGCACGCCGGCGGGCAGAACATCATCATGCGGGAATTCGAGCCCGCCGCCGCGCTCGACTATATCGGCGACCCGGCGCTGGGCATCACCCACTTCTTCGGCGTACCGGCGCATTACCAGTTCATGATGCAGGCGCCGAATTTCGCGACCGCGGACCTGTCGCGCCTCGTCATGTGCGGGGTCGGCGGCGCCTCCTGCCCGGTGCCGATCCTGGAGGCCTGGCTCGACCGCGGCATACCGCTGGTCCAGGGCTGGGGCATGACGGAGACCAGTCCGGCCGGCCTGTTTCTCGATATCCGGGATACGCGCCGCAAGGCCGGATCGGCCGGCAAGCCGGTCATGCACACCGAGATCAGGATCGTCGACGACAAGGGCAGCGACGTAGCGCAGGGCGAGACCGGCGAACTGCTGATCCGGGGCCCCAACGTCACGCCGGGCTACTGGAACAAGCCGGAGGCGACCGAGGCCGCCTTCGTCGACGGCTTCCTGAAGACCGGCGACGCCGCCCGGATGGACGAGGAAGGCTTCGTCTATATCGTCGACCGCTGGAAGGACATGTATATCTCCGGCGGCGAGAATGTGTATCCGGCCGAGGTCGAAAGCGTGATCTACCAGCTGCCCCAGATCGCCGAAGCGGCGGTGATCGGCGTGCCCGACGAGCGCTGGGGCGAGGTCGGCAAGGCGGTCGTCGTCGTCAAACCCGGCGAGAGCTTGACCGATCAGGAGCTGATCGCCCATTGCCTCGCCAACCTCGCCCGTTTCAAGGTGCCGGCCTCGGTCGCCTGGACCGACGTGCTGCCGCGCAACGCGACCGGCAAGGTGCTGAAATGGGAACTGCGCAAGGACTATGTGCCGGCGGCCTGACCCAGGCGGCTCCGGCGGACACGGATAGAGGCATGATCCCGCTCAAACCCATCGCCGACCTGCCGACCCACGAGGTCGTCAACATGCCGCCGCTGATCGGCGACCAGGACCTGTGGGCCGGCGACATCGCGCTGCGCGATGCGGTGGTGCGAGAAGGCGCGGCAGGCGCCGCCGGCCGCCTCGCGGCATTCGGCCGGCTGATGGGCAGCGACGCGGTGTTCGAGAAGGCCGAGCAGGCGAACCGGCACGCCCCGGAACTGCGCGCGTTCGACCGCCACGGCCGGCGGATCAACCAGGTCGCCTATCACCCGGCCTATCACGACCTGATGGAGATCGCCGTTGCGGGCGGTGCGCCGAACCACGCCTGGATCCACGACGGGCCGGGCGCCCATGCCGCCAACATGGCGGTCGTCTATCTGTTCAGCCAGGCGGAAAGCGGCGTCCTGTGCCCGATGGCGATGACCTATTCGGTCATGCCGGTGCTGCGCAACAATCCGGGCGGTCCGGACGGCGTGGCGGACGAATGGATGCCGCGGCTGCTCTCCGCCGAATACGATTCCCGCGACATTCCCGCCGCCGAAAAGAGCGGCGCGCTGGTCGGCATGTTCATGACCGAGAAGCAGGGCGGCTCCGACGTCCGGGCCAACTCCACGACCGCCGCGCCGGCCGGCGCTGAGACCGGCGAAGGCGCGGCCTACCGCCTGTCCGGCCACAAATTCTTCTGCTCCGCGCCAATGTGCGACGCGTTCCTCACCCTGGCTTATACCGACGGCGGCCTCTCCTGTTTCCTGATGCCGCGCTGGACGCCGGACGGCGAGCGCAACAGCCTGTTCATCCAGCGGCTCAAGGACAAGCTCGGCAACCGGTCCAACGCGTCGTCGGAGATGGAGTTGCAGGACAGTTGGGCCGTGATGATCGGGCCGGAAGGCCGCGGCGTGCGCACCATCATGGACATGGTGACCGGCAACCGGCTCTATTGCGCCGCCAACTCGGCGGCCCTGATGCGCCAGGCGCTGGTCCAGGCGCTGCACCACACCAGCCACCGCACGGCCTTCCAGAAGAAGCTGATCCAGCAGCCTCTGATGCGCAACGTGCTGGCCGACCTGGCGCTGGAGGCCGAGGCGGCGCTGGCGCTGGCCCTGCGCGTCGCCCGGGCCTGCGACGAGGCCGGTGACGGCGAAGAGGCCGCCGCCCTCTTCCGCATCGGGACGGCGCTGGCGAAATACTGGAACTGCAAGCGCGCGCCGGCCCACACCGCCGAAGCGCTCGAATGCCTCGGCGGGCCGGGCTACATCGAGGACTCGATGATGCCGCGCCTCTACCGGGAAGCGCCGCTCAACAGCATCTGGGAAGGCTCCGGCAACGTCATCTGCCTCGACGTGCTGCGCGCCCTGCACCGGGAGCCGGCCGCCGCCCCGGCCCTGCTGGCGGAACTGGAGACGGCCCGCGGCGCGGATATGCGGCTGGACGCGGCGCTGGACGGCCTGAAAGCGGAGCTGGCCGACCGGGACAAGCTCGAATTCCGCGCGCGCCGCCTGACCGAGCGCATGGCCGTGCTGTGGCAGGCCGCCCTGCTGGTGCAGCACGCGCCCGCCCCGGTGGCCGACGCCTTCTGCGCCTCGCGCCTGGGCGAGCGCTGGACCGGCAGTTTCGGCACCCTGCCGGCCGCAACGGATTTTGCCGCCATCCTGGAGCGCGCCCTCCCCGAGCCGGAGTATGCCGCATGAAGATCCGCGGCAAGGTCGCTGCCGTCACCGGGGCCGCGAGCGGCATCGGCCGGGCGCTGGCCGAGCGCTTCGCCGCCGAAGGCGCCAAAGGGCTGGTGCTCGGCGATATCGACGGCGACGGCGTTGCGGCGGTCGCCGGCCGGCTGGGCGCGGTCGGCATGGCCTGCGACGTCGGCGACGAGGCGCAGGTGCAGGCCTTGATGGCGGAAGCCGAGCGTGTTTACGGGCCGGTCGATATCTTCTGCTCCAACGCCGGCATCCTGCGCATTGGCGACGAGGACCAGCCCGACGCCGATATCGCGGACAGCTTCCGCATCAACACGATGGCCCATATCTACGCCGCCCGCGCGGTCGCGCCCGGCATGGCGGAACGCGGCGAGGGCTATCTGGTCAACACCGTGTCCGCCGCCGGCATCCTGCTTCAGGTCGACAGCATGGCCTATACCGTGAGCAAGCACGCCGCCATCGGGGTCGCCGAGTTCCTCGCCGCGAAATACGGGCCGAAGGGCGTGAAGGTTTCCGTGCTGTGTCCTCAGGGCGTGCACACCGGCATGACCGCCGGCCGGACCAGCCCGGCCTTCGTGGACGGGGTGCTGGAGCCGGAAGAGGTCGCCGAATCGGTCGTCAGCGCAATGGACGAGGAACGCTTCCTGATCTTCCCGCACGAGACCGTCTACACCTACATGCGGCGCAAGGCCGACGACCGCGACCGCTGGCTGCGCGGCATGGCGAAGATCCGGGCGCGATTTTTCGGGGACGCGCCGTGAGCGCGGCCGGCGATTCCCGGCCCGGCGCGGTCGAGACCATCCCGGTCCGCGATGCGCACCGCTTCGACGAAGCGGCGCTCAAGGCGTATCTGCGCGACCGTCTCGACGGCTTCAACGGTGAGATCGACATCCGGCAGTTCCAGTCCGGCCAGAGCAACCCGACCTTCTGCCTGACGGCCGGCGAACAGCGCTACGTTATGCGCAAGAAGCCGCCGGGCAAGCTGCTGCCGTCGGCCCATGCCGTCGACCGCGAGTATCGGGCGATCAGCGCGCTGCAGGACAGCGCCGTTCCCGTGCCGCGGACCTACCTGCTGTGCGAGGACGAGAGCGTCATCGGCACGGCCTTCTACGTCATGGAAATGGTCGAGGGCCGGGTCTTCCACGACGCCGGGATGCCGGGCGCGACGGCGGAGGAGCGGCGCATCTTTTTCGACGATTCCGCGCGTGTCCTCGCCGCGCTGCACACGGTCGATATCGAGCGGGCCGGCCTCGCGGATTTCGGCCGGCCGCAGGGCTATCTCGAGCGCCAGATCGTGCGTTGGGGCAAGCAGTACGAGCTATCGAAGACCGAAGACATCCCGGAGATGGACCGGCTGCACGCCTGGCTGATCGACCGCCTGCCGGACGATCCGTCGGTCTCCGTCGTCCATGGCGATTTCCGGCCCGGCAACGTCATCGTCTTCCCCGACCGGGCCAACATCGCGGCGGTGCTGGACTGGGAATTGTGCACCCTCGGCCATCCGCTCGCCGATCTCGGCTATTGCTGCGCCGCCTATCATGGCGAGATCGGCGCCCACGGCAGTTTCAGCACGCTGGACCATGCAGCGCTCGGCATCCCGACCGAGCGGGAATTCGTCGACGCCTATTGCCGCTACAGCGGCCGGGCGGGCATCGACAATTTCCACTATTACGTCGTCCATTCCCTGTTCCGCAGCGCCGCCATCATCCAGGGCGTCTACAAGCGCGGACTGGATGGCAACGCGGCGTCGTCCGAAGCGCTGGGCTTCAGCGGCATGGCGCGGGAGCGGGCCGAGACCGCTTGGCGCGTCGTCGAGGAGCGTTTCTAGGATGTGGCCGGAGCCGTTCCGCGCCGAGGGCCGGACGGTCGCCGTCGAGTTGCTGTCCCACGACCATGCCGGCGACCTCGCCGAGGCGGCGGCGGACGGCGACCTGCACCGGCTCTGGTACACCTCGGTGCCGACCCCCGAGGGCGTCGGCGCGGAGATCGACCGGCGGCTCGGCCTGATGGCGCAGGAGAGCATGCTGCCCTTCGCCATCGTCGACCTGCGCGACGGACCGTTCAGGGGCCGCGCCGTCGGCATGACGACCTACATGAATATCGAGGCGCAGCACCGGCGGCTGGAGATCGGCTACACCTGGTACCGCCGGGCGGTCCAGCGCACGGCCCTCAACACCGAGTGCAAGTTCCTGCTGCTCTCCAAGGCGTTCGAGGAGCTGGACTGCATCGCCGTCGAATTTCGCACCCACGCCATGAACGTGCAGAGCCGCCGCGGCATCGAACGGCTCGGCGCCCGGCTCGACGGCATCCTGCGCCACCACATGATCCTGCCGAACGGTACGCTGCGCGATACGGCGGCCTATTCGATAACCGCGCCCGAATGGCCGGCCGTGAAGGCGAACTTCCTCTGGATGATGGAGCAGCCGCGCGATTGAGCGGCGGACAAACTTGAGCCGTTGCTACCCAAACGCTAAAGAGGGATAGCCTGAATCGATGGTCTTAGCGCTATAATTTGTACTTTCGATATCTGGTCGTTTTAGATCCGCTTGTCGTAGGCCTGTCCAATACGGACGAGCGCTGCGCCGTAGTCGAGGACAGTTTCTGCCTTGTCAACCCATTCGAATTTGAATGGCTCTTCATTGGTCGCTCTGAACCGGAGAACAATAAACTCATCGAAGATTGGAGCCGAATGCAGTTTCAACCGTTCTTCTGCTTCGGCAGCTTCGTCAATCGGGTGCTTGTGTTTCTTTCCGTCTGTTTGGTAAGCCCGGTCTCCTTCATAGGTCGTACAATGGGTGGAGTGATTTATCCCGACGATACCGACACTGATCGGATTGCTGCTCCTTTGACGAAAATGGTTTACCTGTGATTGGAGATCGTTCGCGACGCGATCAATCTGTTTAATCATCGCTTTCATCATAATTTTTACTTCAATGCCAATCTCGATAGTTGCGATTGGTCCACGGAGAACCGCAAAGCCTTCGTCCCTGATCGGATCAGCATTAGGAACAATTTCACCGAAGCTTCCGTCGCCCCTTCGAGCCTTTACTCCTTGTTGAAGGTTTTTCGAGTTGAGTACCGAGAGGCCTGACTCTACCCGCTGCACAAGTTTTTGGCTTCTCCCCAATGCGTGTATATCTTCGTAAAGGTGCATTGCGACATGATCGCCGAGATTCGATCTTCGATGCAGGTATGCATGGCCGTCGAATAAGCTCCTAAACGCTTGAAGTAGTCGATAATTCAAAACGACCTCAAGCGCAGCTTAGACCTGAATTTTCAGGACCGGAGAATAGCGCTTCGACTGCTCCCGTCTTTCGCGATTGCAGCGCAACACGTTCGATCTTTGTCGACGCCATCGTCACATAGTTCGGGTCAACCTCTACGCCAATAGAATTGCGGCCGGTGTTGATTGCAGCGATTGAAGTGCTGCCTGTCCCTAAGAAGGGGTCAAGTACAGTATCTCCGACAAATGAAAACATTTTGATGAGCCGCTCGGCCAACTCATGGGGATAGGGAGCTGGATGGCCGCCTCGTGTTGACGCACCCCGTATATCTGTCCAAATCGGTCGCCACCAATGCTGCATTTCTTCCTTACTAAGCATCGATAATGCTTTCTGAAGCGGACTGGCTTTTCTGTACTTCCCTCCTTTCCGCATAAACAAAATATATTCTACATCGTTTTTGATGACCGCACCCGGTTGATAGGGTTTTCCGTAAAATCCCGCCCCGTTGCCTCTTGCTTCTGTTACCGCATTAGCGATCTTGTGCCAAATGATCGGAGTAAGCGCGTCGAGCCCCAAGAAGCGCGATCGCACCTGAATATCTGAATGCAAAGGCATTACCAAATGGCGCCCCAGCTTCCGGCGAGGCAAGCAAACGTCGCCGACGACGCAGCAAATTCGCCCTCCTGGCACAAGGACGCGCGAACATTCTTCCCATACTTTGTCTAACTCATCCAAAAACTTTTCATAGTCCGCAATTGCCCCTAACTGCTTATCACCGCCACCGGCGTATTCTTTGAGAGTCCAATAGGGAGGTGAGGTTACAACTAAATGGATCGATTCATCAGATATTTTCGAAAGATTACGCGCATCTCCTTGCCATACGTGGTGCTCGGTTCGCGCATATGGTGCAGGCCAAGCGACTTGCCTGAAACGCTCATTGGCTGCCCTTAGGATTTTCAGCCCCTCCGGGGTATTATCTGCAATTGAAAGATCGAAGTCTTCCCCGAAAATTTCTACGATTTTTCCGTCACTCATATTGCTATTGCCCTCTTTCATAACGAATCTGCGAAGCAATTAACAATACACACGTAGTTAACACTCATTCGTACAATCTTGTCGGTGCTTTTGAAACGCTTCCTTGCATTTTCGACACCCGCTAAAGCAATCCTATACCAAAGAGCATCTACTGACAATTACTCTTGCAACCAAACGCCGCCTACGCCGCCGCGCGGATCGCCGCCTTCTTCACCGCCTCGCCGACGAAGGGCTCGAAGCGGGTGAAGTTGCTCTCGAAGCGGCGGGCGACGTCGCGGGCCATGCTGTCGTAGGCGCTCTTGTCCGACCACGCGCTCTTCGGATTGAGCACGTCGGCCGGCACGTCCGGGCAGGCCTGGGGCACCAGGACGCCGAAATTCGGGTCCGGCGCGACGTTCACCGTCGCCAGCGTGCCGTCCAGGATCGCCCGGATCATGGCGCGGGTGTGGGCGATCTTCATGCGCGCGCCGACACCGTAGGCGCCGCCCGACCAGCCGGTGTTGACCAGCCAGCATTTCGCGCCGTGGGTCTCGATCTTGTCGCCGAGCATCCGCGCATAGACCGACGGATGGCGCGGCATGAAGGGCGCGCCGAAACAGGTCGAGAAGGTCGCCTGCGGCTCGCTGCCCACGCCCTTCTCGGTGCCGGCGACGCGCGCGGTGTAGCCGGACAGGAAGTGGTACATCGCCTGTTCCGGCGTCATCATCGAGACCGGCGGCAGCACGCCGAAGGCATCGGCGGTGAGCATGACGATGTTTTCGGCGTGGCCGGCGCGGCCGGAATTGCTGGTGTTCGGGATGAAGTCCACCGGATAGCTGGCGCGGGTATTTTCGGTCAGCGTCGCATCGTCGAGGTCCGGCATCCGGGTTTCCGGATCGAGCACGACATTCTCCAGCACGGTGCCGAAGCGCCTTGTGGTCTCGAAGATTTCCGGCTCGGCCTCCGCCGACAGGCGGATCACCTTGGCGTAGCAGCCGCCCTCGAAATTGAACACGCCGTTGGACGACCAGCCATGCTCGTCGTCGCCGATCAGCGTGCGCGACGGGTCCGCCGACAGGGTCGTCTTGCCGGTGCCGGACAGGCCGAAGAAGATCGCGACATCGCCGCGCGCGCCGATATTGGCCGAACAGTGCATGGGCAGCACGTCGCGTTCCGGCAACAGGTAGTTGAGAATGGAGAAGACCGACTTCTTGATTTCGCCGGCATATTCGCTGCCGCCGATGATGACCATGCGCTGGCTGAAATCGACCAGGATGAAGGTACTGCCGTTCGTACCGTCCCTTTCCGGATCGGCCAGAACCGACGGCGCCTGGAGCACCGTGAAGTCCGGCTCGAACGCGGCCGGCGCGTCGACCGGCGGCCGGATGAACATGTGACGGGCGAACAGGCTGTGCCAGGCGCATTCGGTGATGACCCGCACGCGCAGGCGATAGTCGGGATCGGCGCCGGCATGGCAATCCTGCACGAACACGTCGCGGTTCGACAGGTAATCGGCGATCCGGTCGCGCAGCCTGTCGAAGGCCGCCCGGTCGATCGGCTTGTTGACGGCGCCCCAATCGACCGTGTCTTCGGTTTCGGCGTCGCGCACGGTGAATTTGTCGTTCGGCGACCGGCCGGTATGCTCGCCGGTCACGGCCACGAGCGGGCCGCCGTGGGCCAGCCGCGCCTCCTTGCGCTGCAGCGCCTGCTCGTACAGCTCCGGGACGTTCAGATTCCAGAATTCGGTTCCGCTCGTGCGGATACCCTGCTTGTCGAGGCCGAAACGGCTTGCAACAGCTCCGGTCTGCGCCACCTTCAATCCTCCGCCCACAGCCGATAGTGTGAATGCCGGGCTCGTAACGGCACCGTTGTACAGCGCCCGAAGCGGCCGCCGCCGACGCAGAATTCCTGCGCAATTCGCCTCAGCCGGGCGGAAAACTGCCAGCCCCGACAGCGCATTGCAACGCCTGTTTGCGCTCTCCGGGCCTTGCGGCAAAAGGAACGGTCCGGGCAGGACGCCTGTCAGGACGGGGGCCGGCCGGCGCGCGCCTTGCGAACCAGGGCGACCAGCGACCTGCGGGCATCGTCCGGGGTCAGGACCGGCGCATCGAACGCCAGGCGCGCGACCTCGCCGCCGTTGCGCAGGTCGATGCCCCAGGGATCGATCCCGGTCATCCGCCACGGCCCGTCGGCGCGGCCGAGCAGCCCGGTCGCGTAGGCCGCGACGGCGTCTGCGTGGTCTTCGTTCATATGGGCGACGATGTCGCCTTCCGCCTCGCGCAGCGGGTCCGCCGCCGCCAGGCCCGGCGGCCAGTCCGCGCCGCCGAACGAGGAAATGCGGCCGAATCCGCCCACCAGATGCACGGCGGTCACCGCCATGCGAAAGAAATCGAAATCGCCGAAATCGGCATATCCGGCCGCTTCCGGGTGGCGCGCCAGGAAGCGGGCCCGGTCCGCCGGGTCGGCGGATACGGCGAGCCGGCCCCGGAGGGTGACCCGGTCGCCGGCGAGCGGGTCGGACGGCGCCGCGACGCCGCGGCCCTCGCCGGTCATCAGGAGGGCGGCGGCGGGGTCCGCGGCCAGATTCCTGCGGTGCTGGGCGAGGGTGGACAGGAGAAGAACCGGATGGAGTTCCGGGTCCAGCGCCACGGTCACGAAGGAGGCGTGCGGCGGGCCGCCGTCCGGATCGAGCGTCGCCAGGCTGGCGACGGCGCTGGCGCGCGCCAGCTCCCGGGCAAAGTCGAGGTCGTCGCTGGCGGGGCTCATTGGCGGCTGCCGGCCGGCCGGGCCGGTTCTGAACCGGGCGCGCCCTGCAATTCAGGCGGCGATTCAGGGGGTGGTTCGGGGGACGATCCGGGGGGCGTTCTTTGCGGCATCGCTTTCTCGATGATGGCGGCGGCTTCGTTCGGCGACAGAACGCGCGCCTTGACAGTAATCGCGCCGGCCTGTTCGAAGGTCAGCGTGATCCGCACCGTCTCGCCGACGCTCAGGATACCGCGCAGGCCGACCAGCCTGAGATACAGCGCCGCCGCATCCAGTACGATTTCCTGCCCCGCCGGCACGGGAACGGCGTCGACCCGGCCGGTGTCCCAGGCCGCGCCGCCGGGCACCGGGCCGCGCAGTTCGACCCGCTTCGCAAACGGCGTCGAGGCGTCGATCAGCGCGTCTTCGGCCGGTCCGGCGTTGCCGATCCTGAGATAGGCCGCGCCGTCGCGGTTGGTCGACTGGTGGACCCAAACATCGCCGACCGTCAGGTCGCCAAGCCGGTAGCCCGCCGGTTTCGGGGTTTCCTCCTGCGTCTGCTGCGTTGCCGGGACTTGTTGCGCCTGCGCCGGCGGAAGCAGCGCGGCAAGCTGCGGCGCCCCCATCGGGAGCGGGACCGTCGAGAGCAGGACGGCCGCGACGGCGAATGCCGCCGGCCCCGTTGCGTATGCGCCGGTTTTTCGGGAAGGATCGCCCATTCGTCAACTCCGGCCCATACCGGCCATTCGCTGTGCCGGCCATCCACTGTGCCGGCCCGCGCCGGAACCGTAGGGCGCGGCCGCGGCCGCCGTCAATCGCCCGCCCTCGATCGTCCGCCGGTCCGCAGACGCCTTCGCCGGACGGCGGACCGATGATAGGATGGGCGGACACGGCTTCGCAGTCTGCCGCAAAATCGCCCGACTTGGGATCGTACATGTCTGCAGCCGGCGTCGCGGCGGATGGCAGCGACGGCGGCCGAACGTCGCCACGCCCCGGTTCGCACCCCCCGATCGCACCCCCGATCGGAAGCGAGCCGGAGCAGGCAGAACCGACCGGACGAGCGGCCGGACGAGCGGCCGGACGAGCGGAGAGCCGATGAAACACACGATCGCCCTGGTCGACGACGACCGCAATATCCTGACCTCGGTGTCGATCGCGCTGGAGGCGGAAGGGTTCGAGGTCCGGGCTTACAAGGACGGCGCCGAGGCCTTTGCCGGGATTGCCGCCCGGCCGCCCGACCTCGCCATTCTCGACATCAAGATGCCGCGCATGGACGGCATGGAACTATTGAACCGCATCCGCGGCAAGTCCCGCCTTCCGGTGATTTTCCTGACCTCGAAGGACGACGAGATCGACGAAGTGCTCGGCCTGCGCATGGGCGCGGACGACTATATCACCAAGCCCTTTTCCCAGCGCCTGCTGATCGAACGCATCCGCTCCGTCCTGCGCCGCGCCGAAGCCGAGGCGGCCGGGCCGGCGGCGGATACGGTCATCGCCCGCGGCGCCCTGGTCATGGACCCGGACCGCCACCGCTGCACCTGGCACGACGAACCGGTCCAGCTGACCGTGACGGAATTCCTGATCCTCCAGTCGCTCGCCCAGCGTCCCGGCCACGTCAAGAGCCGGGACCAGCTCATGGACGCCGCCTATGGCGAGAATGTCTATGTCGACGACCGCACCATAGACAGCCACATCAAACGGCTGCGCAAGAAGTTCAAGTCCGTTGACGCCGGCTTCGACAAGATCGAAACCCTGTACGGAATCGGCTACCGTTACGCCGAGAACTGAGCGCGCCGCCCGCGCGGCCGGAGGCCGGCCGCCATCGGACCGCGGGCGTATCGGGCGGCCAAGCGCCGGTCGAGTCCCGCGCCGCGGCAGGATGCCATGCCGGACGATGGTCGACTGAAACCGACACAGGACCCCGGAACGCCCGCGACCGGGACCGGGACCGGGCCGTCCGGGGTGGGCGCTGGCGGGATGAACGCTGCCGGGATGGACACCGGCGGGGCGCCGGGACGGCGGCCGCGCCGCGCCGCGCTAGCCGCGCCGGGCGGGCGGCGCTTTTCGCGGCTGACCCTGCGCATCCTCGCCATCGGCATCTTTCCGCTGGCGACCATTTTCGGCGGCCTGATGTATCTGGGCGTCTACGAGCGCAGCCTGGTCGACGGGCGCCTTGCGGCGCTCGATACCGAAGCCAGGATGATTGCCGGGGCGCTGGGCGAAACCGCCGTGCCGGCCGGCGACCCCGCCAGGACCGAACTCGAGATCGAAACCGCCCGCAAGGTGCTGCGCCGGCTGGTGAAGCCGACGCAGGTGCGCGCACGCCTGTTCGCGCGCAACGGCGCGCTGGTTGCCGACAGCCGGTCGCTGCTGCGTCCGGGCGGCGCCATCCGGCAGGAAACGCTGCCGCCGCCCGAGGGGTCGAGCCGCGTTCTGCGCTTCCTGCGCGAGAGTTACGACTGGTTCTTCTTCCTGCTCTCGCGGGGGCGCGACCGGGCCGAGGTGTACCGGGAACAGCCGTATGAGAGCGCGGCCGATTTCGAGGAGGTCCGGAAGGCCCTGGGTGGGGAAGGCGGCAGCGCGGTGCGGGTCTCGGAGCGCGGCCGGCTGATCCTGTCCGCCGCCATCCCGGTCCAGCACTACAAGACTGTCTACGGCGCGCTGATGCTGTCCATCTCCAGTGCCGGAATCGACCGGTCGGTCCGGGAGGTCCGCCAGGATATCGTCCAGGTCTTCGGCATCGTCTTCGTTCTGTCCCTGCTGCTCTCGCTCTATCTCGCCCGCGCCATTTCCCGGCCGATCGCCCGCCTGGCGGCGGCGGCGGAGCGGATGCGCCGGCTGCGCACCCGGTCGACGGCGATCCCCGCGTTTCCCGGCCGGCGGGACGAGATCGGTGACCTGGCGGCGGTGCTGGGCGACCTGACGACGGAACTGTTCGACCGCATGGACGCCATCGAACGCTTCGCCGCCGATGTGTCCCACGAACTGAAGAACCCGCTGTCGTCGCTGCGCAGCGCGGTCGAAACGGCGGCGCGGATCGACGATCCGGAGAAGCAGAAACAGCTGATGGCCGTTATCGAGCAGGATGTCGACCGGCTCGACCGGCTGATTACCGACATCGCCAACGCCTCGCGGCTCGATGCCGAGCTGGCCCGCCTCGCGCCCGGCCCGGTCGATCTGCGCCGGCTGCTGCAGACCCTGGCCGAGGTCCACCGGGCGACCGCCCGGGACGGCGCGCCGGAGATCCGCCTCGAACTGCCGGAACGCGGCAGCCTGATCGCCCAGGCGGTCGAGGACCGTCTTGTCCAGGTGCTTCAGAACCTGATTGCCAACGCCATGTCCTTCTCGCCGCCGCAGGGGATCATCCTGATCGCCGCGACGGCGGAAAAGGACAGCGTCACCGTTACCGTCGAAGACGAGGGGCCGGGCATCGCCCCCGGCAAGGAAGAGGAGATTTTCGAGCGCTTCTATTCCGAGCGGCCCGCCGGCGAAGCCTTCGGCCGGCATTCCGGCCTCGGCCTGAGCATCAGCCGGCAGATCGTCGAGGCGGCCGGCGGCACCCTGTGCGCCGGGAACATTCCGGGGGACATTCCGGGGAACATGGGGGAGCCGGACGGGCCGGTCCGCGGCGCGCGGTTCACGATTACGCTGCCGCGCATGTTCCGCACCGGCGCGCGGATGCCCGGGGAGGGCGCCGGCGGAACCGCCTGAAACTTTCCGGCTAACGCCAAGGCAGCAGGCCCGGATCGATCGCGACGGCAACGATGGCCGGAAGGGCGGCAAAGGCCAGCAGCGTCGAGACGAACACGACCCCGGCGACCGCTTCCGGATTGCGTTCGTAGTAGGACGCCCAGAGGAAGTTGAACACCGCCGCCGGCATGGCGCACTGGATCAGCAGGACGCCGCGCGCCAGGTCGGGCAGGCCGAGCGCAGCGCCCAGGCCCACCCCGATCCCGATTCCGATCAGAATGCGCACGACCGAATAGAATAGGCTCTTGCCCAGGCCCCCGGTATGCAGGCTGGCCAGCGATACGCCCATGGCGATCAGCATGAGCGGGATAGCGAAGCCGCCGAGCAGCTCGAAGGCGTTGGCCAGCGCCCTGGGCATCGGCCAGTCGAGGAAATTGAGCGCCAGCGCCAGCCCGGTCGCCCAGATGACCGGAGAGGCAACCGCCGTCTTGAGGGAAAACCGGCCGGAGACGATGAACTGGCCGACGGTGAACTGGCCGACCGCGCCGACCGCGAAATAGGCGATGGCGAGCGCCAGGCCGGGTTCGCCGAAGGCGAACAGGCAGAGCGGCAGGCCGAGATTTCCGGCATTGGCAAAGCCAAGCGGCGGGCCGTAGGTGCGGAAATCGTCCCCGGCAAGGCGGGTGACCGCATAGGCGATGACGAAGAAAACGAAGATCGACAGCACAGCCGCGCCGGCCATCGACCAGAAGGCGCCAGCCTCCAGGCGCAGGCCGGTCAGTGTCGCCACGATCAGGCAGGGCGTGCCGATATTGGTCACCAGCCGGGTGACCATCCTTGTATCGAACGGCCGGCCCGAGCGCGCCCAGCCGTAGCCGAGCCCGGCGCAGAGCAGCACCGGCAGGATGACTTCGATCAGGCGCAGCAGCATGGCAGCCTGTTACGCGACGGCGGCAGGCGGGTAAAGGGCGGCAACCTGCCCCTTTGCGGCCCGGGGTCCGCCATGCCAGCGTTTCCGGCCGAAGGAACCGCCCAGGAACCGCCCGGGATCCAAAGGCATCCGAAGGTGTCCGAACATGGCGTTGCGCCGGTCTGTCCGAATCCGATCCGAGTCCGCCGCCGCCCCCGGCGGCGCCCGCCGCGCGGCGCAGGAGGTCTCGCTGCACGCCACCTGCGTTGCCGTTGACGGCCAGGGTGTCGTGCTGACCGGCGAAAGCGGCGCCGGCAAATCCGCTCTGGGACTCCAGCTCATCGACGGCGGCGCGATGCTGGTGTCGGACGACGTCACGGCGCTGTTCCGCGAAGGACCCCGGCTGATCGCCCGGGCGCCGCTGCACGGCGCCGGGCTGATCGAGGCGCACGGCAACGGGATCATGCGGCTGGACTTCGTCGACCAGGCGCCGGTCGCCTTCTTCGTCGACGTCGGCCCGCCGGCCGGCGAACGGCTGCCGGAGCCGGCCTACCGGACGGAACTCGGCATTTCGGCGCTGCTGCTGCGGGCCGATCCGGCAAATCCGGCCTCGGCCGCGCTGATCCGGCTTGCTGTCGCCCACGGCCCGCCGCATATTCCCGACAGCGTCTAGGTTCGCACCGCGTCTCCGCCGCGCAGCGAAAGAACCGGCAGAGTGCAGCGCTTCGGTCCATGACAGGTACCGACGGAAGTCCCGAAACCGGGCAAAAAACCGGGCCAGCCGGGCCGGGCGAAAGTCCGGACCGGCCGCGCCGGCTGGTGCTGGTCACCGGCCTGTCCGGCGCCGGAAAATCGACCGCGCTGGCGGCGCTCGAAGACATCGGCTTCACGGTCGTCGACAATCTCCCGCTCGCCTTGCTCGACGCCTTCGTCGGACCGGGTGCCGGGCCGGGCAACGGGAACGGCGGGAGCGAACGGCCGGTCGCCCTGGGGATCGACGTGCGGGCGCGGGATTTCGACACGGCGGCCATGGAAACGGCGGTGCAGCGGATCCTGGCGCGCCGCGAACCCGAGGCCCGGCTGCTCTTTCTCGATTGCGCCGACGACATTCTGGTGCAGCGCTATTCCGAAACCCGCCGGCGCCATCCGCTGGCGCGCGAACGGCCGGTGCTGGACGGCGTGCGCCTGGAACGGCAGATGATCGCGCCGCTGCGCCGCCTGGCCGATCCGGTCATAGACACGTCGGACGAAACGGCGCACACGCTGCGCCGGCAGGTTCAGGACCGCTTCGCCGGCAGCGGCCGGGGCCGGCTTTCGGTCTTCGTCGAGAGCTTCGGCTACGGCCACGGCGTGCCGCGCCACGCCGACCTCGTTTTCGACGTCCGCTTCCTGCGCAATCCCCATTACGACGAGCGCCTGCGCCCGACGACCGGGCTGGACGCGCAAACCGGCGACTACATTGCCGGCGATCCGGATTTCCGGCCGTTCTTCGACCGGCTGACCGCGATGCTGGACCTGCTGCTGCCGCGCTACCGGGCCGAGGGCAAGAGCTATCTCACCATCGCCGTCGGCTGCACCGGCGGACGCCACCGCTCGGTCTATGTCGCGGCGCGGACGGCCGACTGGCTGGCCGGCAAGGGCTGGCCCCATACGCTGCGCCACCGCGACTTGGGGCGGAGCGGCCGCGGGGATGTTCCGGCGGCGCCGGCGTGACGGCAGCGCGCCGGCCCGAAACGACCGGACGCGCCCCGGATCGCGCCGCTTCGGTGGCGCGGGATCGGAGCGCGTAAAATATTTTCCAGAATCCAACATTTTTTCTTGACATCTCCAGCTATGTTCTCTATTTGATCGAATATCAGCGCCCAAAGTGCGCCTGCTGCGAGCCACGGGCGCTCCCGGACGTCCGGTATGCCCGGCCGCCTTGTCCCGAACCCTCAAAGGATTGCCGCCCGTCCCGTCCTTCGAGACGGGGCTTCGAGACGCGGTTCTGCGAACCGCTCCTCAGCCCCTCCTCAGGATGAAGGGTGATGCTGGCTCCACAATTTCAGCTTCATCCTGAGGAGGCGAAGGCGAACGCCTGAGCCGTCTCGAAGGACGCCCCCGGTGTCGAACGGCGCTCCCGCCCGGCCGGGAGGCTGGAAAATTTCCTATAGAAATTGTTTTTGCGCACTTTCGAACGGCGTTTTTCCAACGATTCCAAAAGGTTAGAGCTGCCGGGTACAAAAAACATATTAAATCGAACGGCCGATCTAATTCGGCACGAGGCACTGAAAGCGGCGGAAAACTGCGAAAAACGACGCCGGCGGCCAAGAAAAACTTGAATATTCGATCAAAAACAGAGGCACCGGCCGGCGCGGCACATCGGGCGAGCGGAGACGGCAGCGGGTTCCGGCCGCCGCCCGAACCCCGACCCCCGGACCCTCGAATCCCGAACTCCGCCCGGCCCGCTGCGGGCGCGACGGCCCGCTTCCACCGCGACGGGACATGGACTAATCTTCGCCGCCTGAGAAGACCGAAGGAGCGTCCATGATCGGGTTGGTTCTGGTGACCCACGGCCGGCTGGCGGAAGAGTTCCTCGCCGCCCTGGAACATATCGTCGGGCCGCAGCCGCAGACCGCCGCCGTCTGCATCGGCCCGGACGACGACATGGAGCAGCGCCGCGGCGAGATCCTCAAGCAGATCGAGGCGGTCGACACCGGCGACGGCGTCGCGGTGCTGACCGACATGTTCGGCGGGACGCCGTCGAACCTCGCGATCTCGATCATGGAACCGGCGAAGGTCGAGGTGCTGGCCGGGATCAACCTGCCCATGCTGATCAAGCTGACGGCGGCGCGGGGCGAAGAGGATCTGAAGGCCGCCGTAACGGCCGCCCAGGAGGCCGGGCGCAAGTATATCAACATCGCCTCCGCCCTGTTGAGCGACAAGGACTGACGGCGGTTCCGCAGCGCCGATGCCCGTCCGGACCGCACGGATCGTCAACCGCAAGGGGCTGCACGCGCGCGCCGCGGCGGCGTTCGCCAGGACGGCTGGGGATTTTTCCTGCGACGTGCAGGTGTCGCGCAGCGGGACGACCGTTTCCGGCCATTCGATCATGGGGCTGATGATGCTGGCGGCGGCGCAGGGCACGACGATCGATATCCGCGCCGAAGGCCCGGACGCCAGCGCCGCACTCGGTGCGCTGGAACGGCTGATCGCCGGCGGCTTCGGCGAGGGGCCGGGCTAGTCCGCTTCCAAATCCGGGCGACATGCTCTAGCGTTATCCGCACGATCCGACGATTTTTTGCGCTCAGGAAGGCGGAAGATGGCTACCGACACGGACACCGCCCCGGAAAACGGCGGCAGCACGGACGCGGCCGGCAGGCCCTGGCTCAAGACCTATCCCGAAGGGATCGACTGGCAGGCGCCGCTGGAAATGGCGCCGCTGTGGGAAAATCTCGACGGCGCGGTCGCGAAATTCCCCGATCTCAACCTGCTCGATTTCCTCGACCGCAAGTTCACCTACAGCCAGATCGGCGATCTGGCGAACCGGGCGGCCAAGGGCTTCCAGGACATCGGCGTCGGCAAGGGCGTCAATGTCGGGCTGTTCCTGCCGAACTGCCCGCAATTCGTCGTCTGCTACTACGGCATCCTGAAGGCGGGCGGCACGGTGGTGAACTATTCGCCGCTCTATTCGGAACCCGAGCTGGAATACCAGATCGAGGATTCGCACACCGACATCATGGTGACCCTGAATGTCGAGGCGCTCTATCCCAAGATGGCCAGCCTGCTGCCGAAAACCCGGCTGAAGAAGCTGGTGATCGGCATGATCGCCGAGGTGCTGCCCTTCCCGAAGAGCCTGCTCTATCCGCTGGTCAAGCGGAAGGAGATCTCGAAAGTCCCGAACGACGACAACCATGTCCGCTTCGCCGACCTGACGGCGAACAGCGGCGACTTCGCGCCGGCCGAGGTCGACCCGCAGGAGGATGTCGCCGTGCTGCAGTATACCGGCGGCACGACCGGCGTTTCCAAGGGCACCATGCTGACCCACGCCAACCTGATGGCCAACGTCCAGCAGGCCTATCTGTGGAACACCTCGATGGAGGAAGGCAGGGACGTGTTCATGGCCGTGCTGCCCTTCTTCCACGTCTTCGCCATGACCTCGGTGATGAACCTGTCGATCCGCTCCGGGGCGGAGATGATCGTCCATCCGCGCTTCGTGCTCGACGACGTCATGCGCGATATCGACAAGAAGAAGCCGACCGGCTTCCAGGGCGTGCCGACCATGTATAACGCCATGTCGAACCATCCGAAGATCGCGCAGTTCGATCTCCGGTCGATCAAGGCCTGCATCTCCGGCGGCGCGCCCCTGCCGGTCGAGGTCAAGGCCCAGTTCGAGGGCCTCGCCGGCTGCACGGTCATGGAGGGCTACGGCCTGACGGAGTGCGCGCCGAGCGCCGCCTGCAACCCGCTGGAGGGCGTCAACAAGGCGGGCTCCATCGGCATGCCGCTGCCCAATACGGAGCTCATCATCACCGACCGGGAGGATCCGCACAAAATCCTCGGCACCGGCGAGGACGGCGAGATCTGCATCAAGGGCCCGCAGGTGATGAAGGGCTACTGGAACCGGCCCGAAGCGACGGCCGACACCATCGTCGAGGGCCGGCTGCGCACCGGCGACGTCGGCTATATGGACGAGGACGGCTACACCTTCATCATCGACCGCATGAAGGACCTGATCCTGTGCGGCGGCTTCAACGTCTATCCGCGCCATGTCGAGGAGGCGGTCTACCAGCACCCGTCGGTCGAAGAGGTGACGGTGATCGGCATCCCCGACGACTATCGCGGCGAAAGCCCCAAGGCCTTCGTCAAGCTGAAAGAGGGCGCCGAACCGGTCGACGAGGCCGGCATGATCGAGTTCCTCAAGGAACGGCTCGGCAAGCACGAGATTCCGGGCGCGGTCGAATTCCGCGCCGAACTGCCGAAAACCCTGATCGGCAAGCTCTCCAAGAAGGAACTGGTCGAGGAAGAGCGCGAAAAATACGAAGCCCGGAAAGCCGCAGGGTGACGCGCCCGGCCGGGACCGGCGCGCCGGAAACAGTCGCGGCCGGGAGGGTCCGGCCCGGGGCCGGACCCGGGGCTGGCGGCAGCGCGCTGCCTGCCGGATCGACCGGGACATGACCGCAACCGTCGCCGGCCTGTACCGGTATCCCGTCAAGGGCCTGCCCGGCGAATCGCTGACGCGCGTCCGGCTGGCGCCGGGCGAAATTTTCCCGGGCGACCGCCGCTACGCCATCGCCCACAGGATGTCGGCCTGGGATCCCGCCGAACCCCGGTGGCGGCCCAAAGGGGATTTCGTAACCCTGGCGCGGGTCGCCGCGCTGGCCGGGCTCCAGGCCGCCTACGACGATCGCGGCCGTCTCGAAATCCGGCGCAGCGGCAAGCGGGTTGCCGGCGGCGATCCTGCTTTGCCGGCCGACCGGGCGGCCGTCGAACGGTTCCTTTCCGCCTTCCTGGCCGATGTCGCGAACGTCCCGGTCCGCCTGGCCGGGGCGGCGGACAGGGCGCTGACCGACGTGCCCGAGCCCTTCGTCTCGATCGTGAATGCCGAAAGCGTGCGGCACCTGGAGCGGGCCGCGGGCCGCCCGGTCGATCCCGCGCGCTTCCGCGCCAACATCGTGGTGCGCGGACTGCCGGCCTGGGCCGAGTTCGACTGGATCGGCTACGAAATTACCGTGGGGACGGTGCGGCTGCGGATCGAGGAGCGCATCGAACGCTGCGCGGCAACCGGCGTCAATCCGGAGTCGGCGCAGCGCGACCTCAACCTCGTCCGCATCCTGTCGGAAGGCTGGGGCCACATGGATATGGGAGTCTACGCAACGGCGACCGGCGCCGGAACCGTGGCGGTCGGCGACGACGCGGCGCGGACGTAACGGTTATACCGCAGCGTCGGCGACCGGCTCCGCCGCCGCCGTTCCTTCCGCCTCGGCCGCCGGCTTGCGGCGGCGCGCGCGGGGCTTCGGGGCCTCTTCGCCGGCCGCACCGGCTTCGGCTTCCGCGGCTTCCGGCGCGGCGGCGGGCGGATCATCGGCGGGCGGATCGCCGGCAGCGCCGTTCCCGGCCGCCTCGTCGCCAACCGGTTCGCTGCGGGCCGTCTCATCGCGGGCCGGATCGCCGGCATCGGCGTCCTTGCGCTCCCTGGATTGAGCGGCCGGGTCGGCCCCCCCGCCCAGTATGCGGTGCAGGCCCCGATCCAGCGGCTCGTCGCCCGGAACGGCTTCGTCAGCCCTGCCGCTGCTGCGCCGGCGCGGATCGGAATCCTGGCGGCGAACCGACGGGCGCCGGCCGCGGCCGCGCGGTTCGGCCTCGGCCTCGGCCGGCCGGTCCGCCGCAGCGGCTTCTGCGGGCACCGCCGCCTGTTCTTCGCCGTCTTCCTGGCGATCCCGGCCGCGGCGATTCCGGTTGTCCCGCCGGTCCTGGGCCTGGCCGCCCTGCACCTGCCCCCGGTCGCCGCGCGGGCGCGCATCGTGGAGCGGCGTCTCGTCCGAATCCGCCATATCGGGCTGACGGTCCTCGTCGCGAACCTGCGGCGGATTGAGCGCGATCGTCACCCGGTAATAATGGTCGGCGTGCTGGTGATAGTTTTCCGCCATGACCCGGTCGCCGGCCGAGGTCGCATCGCGCGCCAGGGCAAGGTATTTTTCGTTGAGCTGGGCTGCGGTGCCGCGCAGGCGCACGCTGGGTCCGTTGCTGTCGAAAGACTGGTTGCGGCCGGGCCGGCGGTTCTGATTATTCCGGCCGCGCCCGCGGCGCTGATTGCTGTTCTGTCTCATTTTGCCTCGAACGAGGTTTGGCCTCTTTCCGGCCGGGCCGGCGCCCTCGGGCGCCCTGCTATGTCAGCGCGCCGGCGGGCGAGGCCCGTCAACGCGCGGGAGCTGTGAAATACCGGATCGTCGGCGTATTCGCTGCGGACGCCCCTTGGCGTCCGGCCTGGCCCGTCACGATGCGGAAGCTGCTTCGCCCTCTTCGTCGAAACCCTTGTTTCCGGGAGTCCTCTATGGCGAATGCCCGAGCGTCATAGCAGAGCGGTTCCGGCCGCGCCAACGCTATTTCGCCGCGGCTGCGCCACAATAACGCGCTGCCGGCCGGCAAGGTCGGCGGCGATTTCCAGGCAGTCCAGTCCGGCAGAGGCGAAGATGCCGGTTACGGCGTCGGCCTGGCCGTCGCCGAATTCCACCGCCGCCTTCCCGCCCGGCGCCAGGTGCGTTGCGATGGCCGGCGCGAAGCGGCGGAAGGCGTCGAGACCGTCGGGGCCGCCGTCCAGGGCGGGGCGCGGGTCGTGATCGCGGACTTCCGGCTCCAGCCCGGCGATGTCCGCCGACGGGATATAGGGCGGATTGCAGACGATCCAGTCGAACGGCCCCGCGAAGCCGGCGAACCCGTCGCCTTCAGCAAACCGGGCCCGCTCCGCCAGGCCCAGCGACGCGGCATTGGCGCGGGCGGTCTCGACGGCGCCCGCGGCGATATCGGAGCCCGACCCGGTCGCGGCGGGTAGTTCGTTCAGCAGGGACAGCAGCAGGCAGCCGGTTCCGACGCCGATGTCGAACAGCGAGAGCGCCGCCGCGCGGTCGCCGGTGTGGCGCAGCACCGCCTCGACCAGGGTTTCGGAATCGGGCCGGGGGTCCAGCGTCGCCGCCGACAGCATGAAGGGCAGGCCCCGGAACTCGCGCCGGCCGACCAGCCGCGACACCGGCACCCGCTCCTCCGCCCGCTTGCGCAGCAAGGCGATCAGCCGGCCTTCGGCATCGGCCCTCAGGGGCTTCTCCGGAGAGGTGCGAACGCTGTCGGGAGACAGCCCCGCCGCATGGGCGACCAGCAGGACGGCATCGAGCCGCGCCGTGCCGATGCCGGCGTCGGCAAAGCGCCGCTCCGCTTCACGGACAGCCTGGCCCGCAGAGATCATGGCGGACCGCCCTCCGCCGGCGGTCAGCCGGCCGGCGCGCCGGGCGCGGCCTCTTCGCCCACCGCCGCCAGCCGCTCGGCCTCGTCATGGGCGGTGAGCGCGTCGACGATTTCGTCCAGGGCTTCGCCGGCCAGGACCTGGTCGATCTTGTAGAGGGTCAGCCCGATCCGGTGGTCGGTCACGCGGCCCTGCGGAAAATTGTAGGTCCGGATGCGCTCGGACCGGTCGCCGGAGCCGACCTGGCTCTTGCGCGCCGCCGCCCGCTCGGCGTGCCGGGCAGCCCGCTCCGCCTCGTACAGGCGCGCGCGCAGGATCTTCAGCGCCTTGGCCTTGTTCTTGTGCTGGGACTTCTCGTCCTGGATGGCGACGACGATGCCGGTCGGGATATGGGTGATCCGCACGGCGCTGTCGGTCGTGTTGACCGACTGGCCACCCGGCCCGCTGGAGCGGTAGATGTCGATGCGCAGATCGCCATCGCTGACCTCGACATCGACCTCCTCGGCTTCGGGCAGTACGGCGACGGTGGCGGCCGACGTGTGGATCCGGCCGCTCGATTCGGTCTCCGGCACCCGCTGGACCCGGTGGACGCCGCTTTCGAACTTCAGGCGCGAAAACACGTTGCGGCCGGTAATCGAGACCTGGACCTCCTTGATGCCGCCGATGCCGGTGTCGCTGGCCTGCAACGCCTCCATCGACCAGCCGTGCTTTTCGGCATAGCGCTGATACATGCGGTAGAGGTCGGCGGCGAACAGGGCGGCCTCGTCGCCGCCGGTGCCGGCGCGGATTTCCAGGATGGCGTTCTTGGCGTCCGCCTCATCCTTGGGCAGCAGCAGCCGTTGCAGACGCAATTCCATGTCCGGGATGCCGGATTTCAGGTCGAGGAACTCGGTCTCCGCCATCGTCCGCATTTCGGCGTCGGTCTCCGGATCGGCGATCAGTTCGGCGAGGTCCGCCATTTCGGCCTGGGCCGCCTTCAGGGCGCGAATACCGGCGACCACCGGCTCCAGATCGGCATATTCCTTGGACAGGCGGGCGAATTCCCCGGGGTCGCCGGCCGCGCCGGCGGACATCTGCGCTTCGATCTCGCGATGGTGGGCGAGAACGGCATCGAGGCTGGCGGCAAGGTTCATCGGTCGGTTTCCGGCGGACGGTGGCGGGGCGGCGGGACGTTCCGGCCGGCCCGCTACCGGAAGGGCGCGAGCGCCTCCGCCAGGGTCTCCAGCGGCGCCCGGCTCTGTTCGCCGCTGTCGAGGTCGCGCACCGTCGCCGTGCCGGCCGCCAGCTCGTCCGCGCCGAGCAGCACGGCGGCCCGGGCGCCGATCCGGTCGGCCCGCTTCATGCGCCGCTTGAGATTGCCGCCATACGCCATGTCGATCCGGTAACCGGCGGCGCGCAGCCGCTCGGCGAGCGGCAGGGCCGCCGCTTCAGCCGCTTCGCCGATCGGCACCAGGGCGACGGGACGCGGTGCGGGCAGGTCGGCATCGGCGAGCAGGGCCAGCCGCTCGATCCCGCCGGCCCAGCCCACGCCCGGCGTCTCCGGCCCGCCCATCCGGCCGATCAGCCCGTCGTAGCGCCCGCCGGCGATCACGGCGCCCTGGGCGCCCAGCGCGTCGGTCGTGAACTCGAAGGCGGAATGGCAGTAATAGTCCAGCCCGCGCACCAGCCGTTCGTTCAGCGTGTAGCCGATGCCGATCGCGTCCAGCCCGGCCTTCACGGCGTCGAACCAGGCGCGGGCGCCGTCGGTCAGCGAGTCGCCGAAGACCGGCGCGCCGGATACGATTTCCCGGTCGCGGGCATTCTTGGAATCCAGGATGCGCAGCGGGTTGACGTCCAGCCGGCGGCGGCTGTCCTCCGACAGGTCGTCCCGGTAGCGGGAGAGATAGCCGACCAGTTGCGCGCGGTAAGCGCCGCGGCTTTCGGTATCGCCCAGCGTATTCAATTCCAGCATCGTCCGCTCCCGCACGCCCAGGGCGTCCAGCACGGCGGCGCCGGCGGCGATCGTCTCGACGTCACCCAGCGGATGGGCGACGCCGATCAGCTCGATGCCGATCTGGTGGAACTGGCGCTGCCGGCCCTTCTGCGGCCGTTCGTGGCGGAACATCGGGCCGGCATAGAAATAGCGCAGCGGCAGGCTGGCGTGCAGGCCGTTCGAGACGAAGGCGCGGGCGACGCCGGCTGTATTTTCCGGCCGCAGGGTCACGCTGTCGCCGCCCTTGGTCTCGAAACTGTACATCTCTTTCGTGACGACATCCGACGTTTCGCCCAGGGTCCGGGCGAACACCTCGGTCGCCTCGAAGACCGGCGTCGCCATCGCGTCGTAGCCGTAGCGCCCGGCGACCGTCGTGGCCGTATCCACGACATAGCGGTGCCGGCGCATGGCTTCGGGCAGCAGATCGTGGGTTCCGCGAATCGGTTGCAGCTTGCTCATTCTGGAATTTCCGGACCGGAGGAGCGGTTCCGCCGCCGCGGCGCGGCCGGCTTGACGCGACCGGCTTGACGCGGCGGGCGCCGCTATTCCGCCGCCTGTGCCTGGAGCGCCGCCTGTTCGGCCTCGATCTCGGCGGCCTTGCGCTCGACCAGTTCGACCAGATGGTCGACCAGGTCGCCCTCGCGCATCACATGGTGTTTTTCGCCGTTCAGATAAACCTGGTGGCCGCTCGCCCCGCCGGTCAGGCCGATATCGGTTTCGCGGGCTTCGCCGGGGCCGTTGACCACGCAGCCGATGACCGACAGCGACATCGGCGTGCTTATGTGGGCCAGCCTTTCCTCAAGCCGCGCCACCGTCGGGATGACCTGGAAATTCTGCCGGGCGCAGGACGGACAGGAAATGACGTTCACTCCGCGATGGCGCAGGCCGAGCGCCTTCAGGATCTCGAAACCGATCCTGATCTCCTCCACCGGATCGGCCGACAGGGACACGCGGATCGTGTCGCCGATGCCGGCCCAGAGCAGCGACCCCATGCCGATGCTGCTCTTGACCGTGCCGGTGGTCAGGCCGCCGGCCTCCGTAATGCCGAGATGCAGGGGATAGTCGCAGACATCGGCGAGCATCTGATAGGCCGCCACGGCGAGAAAGACGTCGGACGCCTTGCAGCTGATCTTGAACTCGAAGAAATCGTTGTCCTCGAGAATCGCGATATGGCGCTGGGCCGATTCCAGCATCGCCTCGGGGCAGGGCTCGCCGTATTTCTCGAGCAGGTCGCGTTCCAGCGATCCGGCATTGACGCCGATGCGCATCGAGCAGCCGTGATCCTTCGCCGCCTTTATGACCTCGCGGACCCGCTCCTCCTTGCCGATATTGCCCGGATTGATGCGCAGGCAGGCCGCGCCAGCCTGCGCCGCCTCGATCGCCCGTTTGTAGTGGAAGTGGATGTCGGCGACGATGGGCGCCTTCGCACCGCGCGCGATCTCCCTCAGGGCCGCCGTCGATTCCTCGTCCGGGCAGGACACCCGGACGATGTCCGCGCCGGCCTCTTCGAGCTCGCGGATCTGCGCCAGCGTGGCCTTCACATCCGTCGTCGGCGTGTTGGTCATCGACTGGACGGCGATCGGCGCGTCGCCGCCGACCGGCACCGGGCCGACGTGAATCCGGCGGCTCTTGCGCCGGTAGATGTCGCGATAGGGGCGAACGCTCATCGGACGGGCACCGCACTGGGTCGGACGAGGGGAAAGACCTTGCGGACCGACGGCGCGCCGCAGCGCAATGCGTTTCCCCTGCCTCGACTTAAGTGCTGGCGCGGGCGCTGGCAACCGGGCGCAGGCAATCGCGGGGGCGGCGCGCGCCGGAAACGGCGGGTCATCCGCCCCGTCTCAGCCGGGCTGGATCGAGCGACAGGTTGTGGACCGGGCCGGGAGACTCGCCCGCCAGACCGGCCGACTTGCCGCGGACCAGATATTCGAGCTGGTTGGCCCGGCCGACGTCGAGCACCAGGCCGGGATCGTCGGGCACGGCGACGACATTGCCCTTCTCCATGATTCCCTCGATCAGCACCTGGCGGGTCTGCGGATGCCGCACCCGGATCCAGACGAGACCCAACGCCCTGAGTTCGAGGCCCCGGGCGGCGGCGGGCGGCGGGGCTTCGGAACTCTCGCCACGCGCTTGCCCGGCGGCGGCGCGGCCGGCGGCCGGCTCGGGCGGCGGCGACCGGCGGGCAGCGGCGGCAAGGCGGACAGAATCGAGGGACAGGTTATGGCGAACCGTCTCCGCCGGGCCGGCAAGGCCGGCGGATTTTCCGGCGACCACATACTCCAGTTGATTGGCGCGGCCGACGTCGAGCACCAGTCCGGGATCGTCGGGCACCTCGATTTCGTTGCCCTGCTTCATGATGCCTTCGACGACCACCCGCCCCGTCGGAGGATGGCGCACCCGGATCCAGACGAGGCCCAACGCCCTCAGGACGATGGGCCCGTCGGCGGGTGCAGCCGCCGGATTCCGCTCCCGATCCGGGGCGGTGGCGTCCGGAGCGGCGTTGTCCGGGGCAGCGGCGTCCGGGGCAGCAGCGTCCGGGGCAGAGTCGCCGGCGCCGGCGCCAGGCCGGGCGGGGTCGTCCGGACCGGGTGCGGCGGCATGCGCCGGCGGATCGGGCAGGGCGGCGGTTTCGCCGTCCCGCACCGTCGCTGCAGCGTCGGCGGATTGCTGCCCGGACGAATCGGCGGGCGAGTCGGCGGGCGGTGCGGCGGATACGCCGTCACCGGCCGGCCGGGTCGGTTCCGCCGCCGCATCCGCCTCTGCAACCTGGCGCGTCGCGGTCGGCGGGGCCGTGGCGAAATCCGCCGATGCCGCCGGTTTGCGTTCATCGGCCGTCCGGTAATACCAGGCGGTGTAGGCGGCGCCTGCGATCACCAACGACAGGACGAGCATGAGGCTGCGGGAAATGCGGCCCTGTTCGATCGGTTTCAGCCAGGTGTGCTGCGGGCCGACCGGCAGGTCGCCCGCTTCGTCCCTGAAGCGTTGGGCCAATTCGCCGGGATCGAGGCCGACATAGGTCGCATAGCTGCGCACGAACCCGATCGCATAGGGCAGCGCCGGCAGTGCGGCACGGTCGTTCCGTTCGAGGGCGGCGAGATAATCGTCGCGAATTTTCAGGGCCGATGCGGCCAGCTTCAGGCTGACCCCGAGGCGCTCCCGCGCCTCGCGCAACTCCATCCCGACATGGGTTTCCACCCGGGATACAGCAGGCGCGCCGGACGGGTCGGCGGTGCGGTCGCCGCTGTCGCGGTTGAGTGGAGGCTGTGTGCCCATATCGTCGCCTTGACCCGATTCACCGCCTGACGGGGCAGCGACCGGGGTCAGCTCTGGCCTATGACCACATCGTGATCCCTGGCGTAACCGGCGAGCCGGTTACGCAACGAATGTTCGCCGACGCCGAGCAGCCGGCCGGCGAAATCCTCCAGCCGGCCGACGTCCAGGCTGCGCACCATCGCCTTGACCGGGCCGATGGCGGCGGCCGACATGGAAAGCCGCCGAACGCCGAGTCCGATCAGCGTCATGGCCTCCAGCGGCACGCCCGCCATTTCTCCGCACACGGTCAGCGGCACGCCCGTGCCGCTGCGCGCCGCACGACAATGTTCCACGATCTGCCGCACCATCGCAAGGAAAGCCGGCGACAGCGGATCGTAGCGGCCGGAAAGTCGCGGATTGCCCCGGTCGCTGGCGAACATGAACTGAAGCAGGTCGTTGCTGCCGAGCGAAACGAAATCGGCCCGCTCGACCAGCGCGGGCAACTGCCAGACCAGCGCGGGCACCTCGAGCATAACGCCGACAGACAGCTTTTCCGGCAGCAGGTTGCCGCCCGCCCGGGCCCGGTCCAGTTCCATATCGACGAGGCCGCGCGCGGTTTCGAATTCCGCCAGATCGGAGATCATCGGGAACATCAGGTTGAGCGATTGCCCGGCCGTCGCCCGGATCATGGCGCGCAACTGGTGGCGCAGAATGGCCGGCCGGTCCAGGCCAATCCGGATGGCCCGCCAGCCCATCGCGGGGTTGTCGTCCTTCGGCTCGCGCAGATAGGGCAGCGCCTTGTCGCCGCCGATATCCAGGGTGCGGAAAACGACGGGCGCGCCTTCCGCCGCCGCCAGGACGCGCATGTAGATTTCGGCCTGCTCGCCGACGTCGGGGAAGCTCTGGCGGACCATGAACGGGATTTCGGTGCGGTACAGGCCGACGCCGTCCACCCCGTGGGCGGAAAAGTCGTTCAGCTCGACCAGCAGCCCGGCATTCTGGTTAAGGGAAATGCGCACCCCGTCCCGGCTGACCGGCTCGACATCGTGCAGCGCGGCATAGAGCGCCCGGCGCTCTGCCCGGTCGCGCACGCCGGTTTCGAACAGGGTGCGGACATTCTCGGTCGGCCGCACGAACACCTGGGCATTGTCGGCATCGAGGATGACCGGGTCGCCCGCCTCGACGCGGCCGAGGCAGCCGGCGACCCGGCCGACGACCGGGATATCCATCGCCCGGGCCATGATGGCGACATGAGCGCTGGGCGAGCCCTCCTCCAGAACGATCCCGCACAGCCGGTCGGCGTCGTAGTCCAGCAATTCGGCGGGGCCCAGGTTCCGGGCAAAGACGATCATCCGTTCCGCCTCCGGTCTGTCGGGCGGTGCGGGGGCGTCGCTGGAGGCCGAAAGATGCTGCAGCAGGCGGTTGCCGAGATCGTCGAAATCCGCCATCCGGGCGCGCAGATAGGAATCCTGGATCGACGCCATGCGCGCGCTCGTCGCCTCCTGGACCTTGGCGACGGCGGCATCGGCGGTCAGCCCCTCGCCGATCGCCTCGCGGATACGGCGCTGCCAGCCCCGGTCCTCGGCGATCAGGCGGTAGGTTTCGAGGATCTCCCGGCTCTCGGAACCGCTCTCCAGCCGGTCATCCGACAGCATGACGTCCAGCGCGTCGTACATCGACGCCAGCGCCGCGTTGAGCCGCTCCTCTTCGAGCTCCGGGTCCTCGGCCACAACATTGACGATACGCGGCCGGTCGCGATGGATGACGGCCTCGCCGGTCGCCGGGCCGCCGTGCAGCTTCAGCCCGGTCAGGCGCAGGGGCAGCAACGCGATGCCGTCGGCCTCGCGCAGTTCGTCCCGGCTGACCAGATCGCCGGACCCGACCATCTCGGCCACGACCATGGCCACGGTCTGGAGGGTCTCGACCTCTTCGTCGGTATAATGGCGCCGGGTGCGGTTCTGCACCGCCAGCACGCCGACGACGCGGCTGTTGCGCAGCACCGGCACGCCCATCATCGAATGGTAGATTTCCTCGCCGGTTTCCGGCCGGTAGGCGAAACCGGGATGGGCCTGGGCGTCGGACAACGCGATCGGCCGGGCGCGCGCGGCGACGTCGCCGATCACGCCCTCGCCGATGCGCAGGCGGGTCTTGTGGACCGCCTCCTTGTTCAGCCCTTCGGTGGCATAGAGTTCCAGCACGTCGCCGGCGCGGCGCAGGTAGAGCGAGCACACCTCGGCCACCATGTTGGCCGCGATCAGGGCGACGATCCTGTCGAGCCGCGCCTGGTTCGAAATCGTCCGGGCCCCGGCCATGACGTCGCGGATCCGCCGCAGCAGCCGCCGGATGTCCGACAGCCCGCCGGCCGGCAGCCGCGGCGCCGCGCCCATGCCGTCGGTCGATCCGGGCAGTTCGGTCATGGCAGGACCGCTTCCTTTCCCGCTTCCCCGGCCATGCAGCCCGGCCCCGGCGCCCGCCGGCCGGGCGGCGCGGACCGGCCGGCTACACCGCGTCCAGGCCGTAGGCCGAATGCAGCGCGCGCAGCGCCAGTTCGGTATATTCCTCGGCGATCAGGACGCTCACCTTGATCTCGGACGTCGAGATCACCTGAATGTTGATGCCCTTTTCGGCCAGGGTCCTGAACATCCGCTGGGCGACGCCGGCATGGCTGCGCATGCCGACGCCGATCACCGACACCTTGACGACATTCGCGTCGTGGTCGAGCCGGGCGTAGCCGATCGCGTCGCGCGACCGCTTTATGGCGTCGATGGCGCGCTGATGGTCGCCCTCCGGTACGGTGAAGGTGATATCCGTCTCTTCGCCGTCCTCCGAAACGTTTTGAACGATCATATCGACATTGATCATCGCGTCGGCAAGGGGCCCGAAAATGGCGGCGGCCACGCCCGGCTTGTCGGCGACCCGCGCGACGGTGATCTTGGCCTCGTCGCGGCTGTAGGCGATACCGCTGATGATTTCCTGTTCCACGATCTCGTCCTCGTCCACGACCAGCGTCCCCGGCACGTCCTCGAAGGAGGACAGCACCTGGATGCGCACATGGTGCTTCATGCCCATTTCGACGGCCCGGGTCTGCAGCACCTTGGCGCCCTGGGACGCGCTTTCCAGCATTTCCTCGTAGGTGATCCGCTCCAGCTTGCGCGCCTTCGCCACAATGCGCGGATCGCAGGTATAGACGCCGTCGACATCGGTAAAGATATCGCAGCGGTCGGCGTTCAGCGCCGCGGCCAGTGCAACCGCGGAAGTATCGGAACCGCCGCGGCCCAACGTGGTGATACGGCCCTCGGGGGATATGCCCTGGAAGCCCGGCACGATGGCGACGCGCCCGGCCTCCAGGTCCGCTTCCAGCCCGGCGGTATCGATGGTTTCGATACGCGCCTTGGCGTGCGCGCCGTCGGTCCGTATCGGCAATTGCCAGCTCGTCCAGGAGCGCGCGGGAATGCCCAGTTCCCCGAGCACGATCGCCAGCAGGCCGATCGTGACCTGCTCGCCGGCCGAGACCACGACGTCGTATTCGCGGGGGTCCGCCGCCGGCGCCGCCTCGCGGGTCCAGGCGACGAGTTGGTCGGTCGTCCCCGCCATCGCCGACAGGACGACCGCCACCTCGTTGCCGGCCGCCGCCTCGCGCTGCACCCGCGCCGCGACATTGCGGAGGCGTTCGATGTCGCCGACGGAAGTGCCGCCGAATTTCTGAACGATGCGCGCCATCGGAAATCCCGGGGGTAAGGCGGACGGAACGGGTCGGGCCCGGTCGTTTGCCGCCGGTCTGGCGCGCCCTACATATGGGGGCGTCTGGATCAGGGCAACCGGGGCGTCATGGCCCGAACACCGAAAGATCGCCGCAGCGAAGCCCCGCCATCGGGCGCAACCGGTGCGACCGTCGACGAAGCCGAGATCGCGCGCTTCGCCGCCCTGGCCGGAGAATGGTGGGATCCGCGCGGCCGGTTCGCGCCGCTGCATCGCATGAACCCGGCGCGGCTGCGCCCGATCCGCGATGCGATCTGCCGCAATTTCGGGCGCGATCCGAATGGGGCGCGACCGTTCGACGGCCTGCGCATCGTCGATCTCGGCTGCGGCGGCGGCCTGGTCTGCGAGCCGATGGCGCGGCTGGGCGCCGATGTGACCGGGATCGACGCCGGGTCCGAAGCCGTCGAAATCGCCCGCGCCCACGCCGCGCAATCCGGCCTCGCCATCGATTACCGGCACGATACGGCCGAGGCGCTGGCCGGGGCCGGCGAGGCGTTCGATATCGTGCTGAACCTGGAGGTCGTCGAGCATGTGTCGGACGCCGGCGCCTTCATGGCGGCGGCCGGCGCCCTGGTGAAGCCGGGCGGCCTCCAGATCGTCGCCACGCTCAACCGCACGCTGCGATCTATGGCGCTGGGTGTCGTGGCGGCGGAATACGTCCTGCGCTGGGTCCCGCCCGGCACCCACGACTGGCGCCGATTCCTGCGGCCGTCGGAGGTCGCGGCGCATCTGCGGGCGGCCGGTTTGAGCGTCGAGCGCGCCATCGGCCTGACCTACAGCCCTTTGACCGACAGCTGGCGGGAGAGCGGCGACCTCGGCGTCAACTATATGATGGTGGCGCAGAGGGCCGCGTGAACGGCGAAGCCCGGCCGGCCGGCAGATCGGATTTCCGGCCCGGCCGGCGCCCGGCACCGAAAACGGGTGGGATCACTCCGCCGCCACGGCGACGGCGTCGGGCGCAGCGGCGCGCGGACGGAAGGTGCGGACGACCAGGGCCAGCAGCGACGGGATGATCAGCAGGGTCAGCACCGCCGACAGCGCCAGCCCGCCGAGCACGACCGAACCGAGCCCGCGATAGAGTTCCGAGCCGGCGCCGGGGAACACGACCAGCGGCGCCATGCCGATTACGCTGGTCATGGTCGACATGAAGATCGGCCGCATCCGGTGGCGGGTCGCCACGAGGATGGCGCTCCGCGGTTCCATGCCGTGGTCGCGGGCCAGGCGGAGCGTCCCGTCGACCAGCAGGATCGCGTTGTTGACCACCGTGCCGATCAGGATGACGAAGCCGAGCAGCGTCAGCATGTCGAGCGGCTGGCGCACATATTCGTTGAGCAGCGCGAGGCCGAGGATGCCGCCGGCGGTCGCCAGGGGCACCGAGAAGATGATGATGAAGGGATAGAGGAAGCTTTCGAACAGGACGGCCATCACCAGATAGACGATGATGACCGCCATCAGGAGCTGCCAGACCATGGCGTTCCAGGTGCGTGTCAACTGGTCCGCCTCGCCCGACAGGCTGATCTTCACGCCCTCCGGCAAGCCCTGGTCTTCGAGCGCCGGGATCACCTTCTGGCGCAGGATGTCCATCGCGGCCTCGAGCGCGAGTTCCTTGGTGGGGCTGATTTCCAGCGTGACCGTCCGAGTACGCTCGGTATGGCGGATTTCGGTGGCGCCGGACGTCACTTCGACTCGTGCCAGCGAGCGTACCGGCACAATTTTGCCGGACGGCGTTACGACGGGAATGCTCTCGATCCCCTGCGTCGTCCGAATGCCCCGTTTCGGACCGGTCAGCATCAGGTCCGTGCGCCGGCCGCCGACGGTGACCTGGGCGACGCGCAGGCCGTCGTTGAACGCATCGATGGTCGCGGCCAGGTCGCGCGCATGGACGCCGGCTTCGTCGAGCCGGGTCCGGTCCGGGGTCACCTTGACTTCCGGCGCGCCGAGGCTGAGGCCGGGCCGCGGCCGGATCTGTGTGCCGCCGCTGCGCGGCAGGAAGCGGTTGATCAGGAAGAAGGCCTGCTGGGCCACTTCGAGATTCCGCGCCAGATCCGGTCCCGAGACATCGAAATTGATGATGCGGCCGCCGCCGATGCCCCGGCCGAACAGCGAAGGCTGGAAGGTCCGGCCGAAGGTGCCGGGCTCCTTGCGCAGGGTCCTCTGGATAATCGGAATCAGTTCGCCGGCGCGGTTCGGATCGGCCGCGGCGGCGCCAACCACCGTCAACGTGTTGCGCGCGACGAAGAAAAAGCGCGAAATCTGCGGTGGCCCCTCGGGCGTCCGGCTTTTCTCGTTCAGACCGAGCCAGACACCGAACCGTTCCGCCAGGGCGGCGACCCCCGACACGCGGCGCTGCACGACGGTGCCTTCGGGGGCGAGATAGGACCGCAGTTCCGCCTCCACGCTGCGCGCGATTTCGGTCACCGTGTCCAGATTGTAGCCCGGCGGCGGCAACGACAGGGCGATGACCAGGTTGCGGTTGCCGGTCGGCAGATATTCCAGCTTCGGCAGCAGCTTCCATGTCGCGAAGGCCGCCCCGCCGCACACCGTCGCGGCCACCAGAAAGGCCAGGATGCGGTAGGACACGACCAGTTCGGTGAACTTCAGGATGAGCCAGGCGAAGAGCCGGGCGAAATGATCGATCCCGGGCAGCGGCAGGCGGAACGGCGCGGGAGCCGGTGCCTGCCGCGTCTCGTCCGCCGGCGCCGCCGCCGGTCTGCGCCGGCGGCGCGATGATCGAGATGCTCGGCGGGTCGGCAGCAGCCAGTTGGCCAGCGCCGGGATCAGAGTGACGGCGACCAGCAGGGACAGGATGACCGAGACCGAGATGGCGACCGCGATATCGCGGAACAGCTGGCCGACCTCCAGTTCCAGCACCAGAATCGGAATGAACACCATCACCGTGGTCAGCGCCGAGACCAGGATAGCGCCCCACACCTGGCTCGCCCCTTCGTAGGCGGCCTGCCGGATCGGTTTGCCCTGTTCCTTCAGGCGGTAGATGTTTTCCAGTACGACGATCGCGGCGTCGACGACCATGCCGACAGCAAAGGCGATGCCGGCGAGCGAGATGACGTTGATCGAACGGCCGAGCGCCGCCATGGCGACGAAGGAGCCGATGACCGACACCGGAATCGCCAGCGAGATCACCAGCGTCGCCCGGGGCGAGCGCAGGAAGAGCAGCAGGATCAACGCCGCCAGCACACCGCCGACCCAGATATTCTGCGTCACCAGCGCAATGGCGGAATGGATATAGTCGGTCTCGTCATAGACCTGGTCGGCGTGCAGGCCGGCCGGGTTCAGGACCGTCCGGTTGAGTTCCGCCACCTTCGTGCGGACCCGGCCCATCACTTCGATGACGTTGGCCCCGGTGTCGCGCAGGACGTTGAACACCAGAGCCGGATGGCCGCTGGCGCGGATGCTCGCCGTCGGGTCCTTGTAGCCGAACCGGACATCCGCGATATCGCCCAGGGTGACCCGGGCGACGCGTCCCGTCGCCTTGTCCTCGATCGTGCGGATGAGCACGCTCCGCGCCGCGCTCGTTGCGGTCAGTTCGCCTTCGAAGCGCACGACGTAGCGCCGCTTGCCCTCGTTCACCTCGCCGGCCGACAGCGCGATGTTGGCGCGTTGCAGGGCGGCGATGACCGCCGGAATGGTCAGGCCGTATTTCGCCATCTCCGTCGGCTGTACGACGATACGCAATTCCTTCGCGCTGCCGCCGTAGAAATTGGTTCCGGAGACGCCCTCGAGACGCTCCATGCGTTCGATGACGAAATCCTCGATGAAATCGCCATAGGTATGGACCGGACGGCTGTTGCCCTTGAGCCGGGTGACGACGAACCAGGCGATGGGGTTGTCTTCCGAGCCCCGGGTCTGGATTTGCGGCCGTTGTGCCTCTTCCGGATAGCCGATGACCCGGTCGAGCCGGTTGGCGACCAGCAGGATGGCCCGGTCCATGTTCTGGCCGATCTGGAATTCGAGCGTGATTCGGGATCTTCCGGTCGACGCGGTCGAAACGACCCTCTCGACCCCCTCGACCCCCTTCAGGACTTCTTCCTGGCGGTTCAGGATTTCCCGCTCGATCTCGGCCGGGGCGGCGCCGGGCCACCGCGTCGTGATCGACAGGTTGGGCTTGCGGACGTCCGGCGTCAGCTGGATCGGAATCTGCTGCAGCGCCACGAAGCCGAACATGACGATCATCAGGACGCCGGCAATGACCGCAACCGGCCGTTCCAGCGCTATTCGGATCAGGTTCACGTCAGTTCGCCGGGGGGCGCTCTGCCGGGCTGCGGTTTCCGGGACGGGTATTGGCGGCAGTGCCCATCAGCGGGCGATGGCGCACCGGCTGGCCCGGCCGCAGCCGTTCGTTGCCGCGCACGACCGTGACGTCGCCCGGCGCCAGGCCGGCCAGGACGACGAACCGCGTGCCGATCGCCGCGCCCAGCTCTACCGTGCGCGGCACGGCGCGGCCGCCCTTGACCACGAAAACCAGCCGCCGGTCGCCGCGATTGACGATCGCATCCTTGTGGACCGAAACCGCGACGCGGGCAGCGCCGACCGGCACATCGACGGTCAGCGACTGGTTGATGGACAGGCGCCCCTGCGGCGCGGCACCCAGCGGCAGGAAACGGACGGCCTGGGTGCGCGTCAGCGCATTCTGCATCGGCAGCACGGTCCGCACCCGCGCCTGGCGAGGCACGCCGCCGTCGCGCAGCCGGAAAGTAACGATCGTGCCGGGCCGCAGGCCGCGCAGGCGGTCGGCCGGCACATCGGCCTCGACTTCCACTTCGGTGTCGTTGAGCAGTTCGACGACCGCCGCGCCGTCTTTCAGGTAGGCGCCCAGTTCGGTCGCCTTGCGCACCACGACGCCGTCGTAGGGGGCGGTCACGATCGCTCCTTCGATCGCCAGCCGGACAAGCCGGACATTGGCCCGGGCGCGGGCGACGCGATGCACCGCCGTGTCGTAGCGCGACCGGGCGAAGGCGGCGGACCGGTTGGTGCGCAATGCCTCGAACCGTTTGAGTTCCTGCTCGGCGAGCTTCAGTTCCGCCGATTCGTAGGCCAGACGCGCTTCCGTTGAAGAAGTGTCCTGACGCGCCAGGACCTGGCCGCGTTTCACGCGGTCGCCGATCGCGACATCGATCGCGACGACCGAGCCGGAAACCCGGGCCGCGACTACGCCCTTGCGGGTTGCGACGATCCGTCCGATCACCGGTTCGGTCTGGGTCAGCGGGCCCTTGAGGACCCGGTCGACGCCGACGAACATCGGCGGCCGGCCCCCGGCGCCGCCGGGACGCCCCTGCCGGCCCGGGCCGGAGCCCCCGCCGGCGCGGCGGCGCTTGTCCTGCCGGTCCGGACTGCCGGGTTTACCGCCCCGGTTTGCGCCCCAACCCGGTTTGGTTCCGCCGGGCGCATCGCCCCGCGGCCGGCCCTTTTGCCAATCCCGCTTCCCGTTCCGCTGCCAGTCCTGCTTCTGGGACTGCTTCTGGGCCTGCTTTTGAGCCTGGGGACCGGTACTGGCTTCGGCGGCGCCGGCTTCGGGCGCCGCAGCGGCAAGGCAAAGCAGCGCCGCCGCTCCCGCGAGCAGCGGACGCGCCGCACCGGACCAGCGCGTTCTCGATGCCGAACTCAAGGCTCGGTTCCGTTCTCCATCCCCGGGCGCCGACCGGACGGTCTTAAGGCCTTGGCGGCGCCCCGACCCCGCATGATATGGTGACAAATTGCAATCGATCCACAGGAATCTTTCCGTAACCGGCGGTGCGGGGCGCAGATCCGCAACGTGCAGAACCGCCGGCGCCGGGCAGTTCCGATATTTCCGAGGGCGCGTGACCACAGCCATATACGCCCATCCGGCCTGTCTGGATCACCGGCCCGGCCGGCATCACCCGGAGCGGCCGTCGCGCATCGCCGCCGTGCTCGACGGGCTGAAGGACGCCGGCATCGCCGGCCTGAAGCGGCGCGAAGCGCCGGAAATCGATCCCGCGCTGCTGCAGCTGGTGCATCCGGGCGCGCTTATCGACCATGTGCTTGCGCCGATGAGAGACGACGAACGCCGCTGGATCGACGGCGACACGACGATGAGCGCCGGCTCGGCCCAGGCCGCCCTGCGCGCCGCGGGCGCCGTCTGTGCCGCGGTCGATGCAGTGATGGCCGGCGATATCGATAATGCCTTCTGCGCCGTGCGGCCGCCGGGCCATCATGCCGAGCCGGGACGGGCCATGGGCTTCTGCCTGTTCAACAATGTCGCCGTCGGCGCGCTCCATGCCCGCGAGAAACACGGGATTGGCCGCGTGGCCGTAATCGATTTCGACGTGCATCACGGTAATGGAACGCAGGCCGCGTTCGAATCCGACGGCGACCTGTTCTATGCGTCGACCCATCAGTGGCCGCTCTATCCCGGCACCGGGGCGGCCGGGGAAACCGGCGTCGGCAATATCTGCAACGTCCCGCTGGCGGCAGGCAGCGGTTCCGCCGAGTTCCGGCAGGCCATGACGGAGGCCGTCCTGCCGGCGCTGGAAGCGTTCCGGCCGGACCTGATCCTGCTCAGCGCCGGTTTCGACGCCCACGAGGACGACCCGCTGGCCGGGCTGAAATTCCGCACGGAAGACTATGGCTGGGTCACGGCGCGGCTCGTCGAGATGGCGGCGGGCCTGTGCGACGGCCGTCTGGTCTCGGCGCTGGAGGGCGGCTACGACCTGCAGGCGCTGGGCGAAAGCGTTGCTGCTCATGTGGATGCGCTCACCGGCGCGCCGGCCGGCGCCGAACCTGCCTGAACCCGCCTGCTTTTTCATTCGGTACAGTTTGTCGCAGTTTTGATTGCGCGCGGCCGGGGAATGTGAATAATGACTCAAACCGGAACATTGCAGAATCAAGCGGAGCCTTCCATGTCCGACGTTCGGGCCGCGGACATCACCGCTCTCAGCTTCGAAGAGGCGCTTGCCGAACTGGAGAAGATCGTGCGCGATCTGGAGACCGGGCAGGCGAAACTCGACGATGCGATTGCCGCTTACGAGCGGGGGGCGGCGCTGAAGCGGCATTGCGAGGCCAAGCTGCGCGATGCCCAGGCCAAGGTCGACCGGATCGTGACCGGGCCGGACGGGCAGAACCGGCTGGAACCCGCGGAACTGGATTGACCTCCGTAGAATTGCGCCCCGGAAAAGCCGTGTCCGACGAACCCCGCCTGAGAACGGCGATGACCGAAGTCGCCGACCGGATCGAAGAGACCCTGGCCGCCCTGCTGCCGCGGGGCGACGGGCCGGAAACGCGCGTGTTCGAGGCGATGGCCTATGCCAGCCTGGACGGCGGCAAGCGGCTGCGGCCCTTCCTGACGGTCCAGACGGCCCGGCTGTTCGACGTGCCGGACAGCCGCAGCCTGCGCGCCGGCGCGGCAATCGAGCTCGTCCACTGCTATTCCCTGGTCCATGACGACCTGCCGGCGATGGACGACGACGACCTGCGCCGGGGCCGGCCCTCCAACCATGTCGCCTTCGACGAAGCGACCGCGATCCTGGCCGGCGACGCCCTCCAGACCCTGGCCTTCGAAGTGCTCGCCGATCCGGCGACCCACCCCGACGGCGAGGTGCGGGCCGGCTTGGTTGCGGCGCTGGCGGCGGCCGCCGGCGCCCGGGGCATGGTCGGCGGCCAGATGTTCGATATTGCCGCCGAGACGGACGGTGCCGGCTTCACCCTGGAACAGATCGTCCGTTTGCAGCGCCTGAAGACCGGTCGCCTGTTCGACGTATCCTGCCAGGCCGGGGCGATCCTGGGCGGGGCGAACGAAGCGGAGCGCTCGGCGCTGGCGGCGTATACCGAAGACCTCGGGCTCGCGTTCCAGATCGCCGACGACATTCTGGACGAAACCGGCAATGCGGCCGAAGTCGGCAAGAAGGTCGGCAAGGACGCCAGCGCCGGAAAGGCCACCTTCATTTCGATTCTCGGCCTCGACGCCGCGCGCGAACGGGCCAATTTGCTTGCATTACAGGCTGTTAAGGTGCTGGAATGCTTCGGAGCGCGCGCCGATCTCCTGCGGGAAGCGGCGCATTTCGCCGTAGGCCGACGCACCTGAACCGGGATCTTTCAAGCGACGCGAGGCGGTTCGACATGTCCAGGAAAAGCAAGACGCCCTTGCTCGACAAGGTCAAGTCTCCGGCCGACCTGCGCAAGCTCGATGTCAAGGAGCTGCGCCAGTTCGCCGACGAGTTGCGGGCCGAAACGGTCGATGCCGTGTCGGTCACCGGCGGGCATCTCGGCGCCGGCCTCGGCGTCGTCGAGCTGACCACGGCGATCCACTATCTGTTCGATACGCCCGACGACATCCTGATCTGGGATGTCGGCCATCAGTGCTACCCTCACAAGATCCTCACCGAACGGCGCGACCGCATCCGCACGATCCGCCAGGGCGGCGGCCTCTACGGCTTCACCAAGCGTTCGGAAAGCGTCTACGACCCGTTCGGCGCCGCGCACAGCTCGACCTCCATTTCCGCCGGACTCGGTTTTGCCGTGTCGGGCGAGCTTCAGAAGAAAGAGGGCCGCAACGTCATCGCCGTGATCGGCGACGGTGCCATGAGTGCGGGCATGGCGTACGAAGCGATGAACAACGCGGCGGTCACGGGCGCGCGCCTGATCGTCGTCCTGAACGACAACGACATGTCGATCGCGCCGCCGGTGGGCGGGCTTTCGGCCTATCTCAGCCGGCTGATTTCCTCGCGCAGCTTCCGGTCGGTCCGGCAACTCACTATGATGCTGGCCGAGAAGTTCCCGCGCCAGATCGAGCGTGCGGCCCAGCGGGCGGAGGAATATGCCCGCGGCCTGCTGACCGGCGGCACCCTGTTCGAGGAGTTGGGCCTCTACTATGTCGGCCCGATCGACGGGCACAATCTGGACCACCTGATTCCCGTCCTGAAAAACGTCCGGGACGATCCGCAAGGCGGCCCGATCCTGGTCCACTGCGTCACCAAGAAGGGCAAGGGCTACGAGCCCGCCGAGAGTTCCGCAGACCGGTATCACGGCGTCGGCAAGTTCGACGTCGTCACCGGCGAGCTCTACAAGCCGCCGTCGAACGCGCCGAGCTACACCAAGGTCTTCGCCAACGCCCTGATCAAGGAGGCGGAGAAGGACGACAAGATCGTGGCGATCACGGCAGCCATGCCGTCGGGCACCGGGGTCGACCTGTTCGGCAAGGCGTTCCCGGAACGCACCTTCGACGTCGGCATCGCCGAGCAGCATGCCGTGACCTTCGCCGGCGGCCTCGCCGCCGACGGCATGAAGCCGTTCTGCGCGATCTATTCCACCTTCCTCCAGCGCGGCTACGACCAGGTCGTCCACGACGTGGCGATCCAGAAATTGCCGGTGCGTTTCGCCATGGACCGGGCCGGCCAGGTCGGCGCCGACGGCCAGACCCATGCCGGCTCCTTCGACATCGCCTATCTCGGCTGCCTGCCCGGCTTCGTGCTGATGGCCTGTTCGGACGAGGCCGACCTGGTCCACATGGTGGCGACCGCCGTGGCGATCGACGACCGGCCCTGCGGCTTTCGCTATCCGCGCGGCGAGGGCATCGGCGTGGACATGCCGGAGCAAGGCGTGCCCCTGGAGATCGGCAAGGGCCGGATCGTACGCGAAGGCAATGCGGTCGCCATCCTGTCCTACGGCCAGCGTCTGCCGGATTCGCTGACGGCGGCGGACGAGCTGGCGGCGCGCGGGTGGAGCACCACGGTGGCCGACGCGCGCTTCGCCAAGCCGCTCGACGAAGACCTGATCCGGCGCCTCGCCCGCGAACACGAACTGCTCATCACCGTCGAGGAGGGTTCGGTCGGCGGGTTCGGCAGCTTCGTCGGCCAGTTCATGAGCCATGACGGCCTGCTCGACCGCGGCACGCTGAAATTCCGGCCGATGGTCCAGGCCGACCGCTTTTTCGACCAGGACAAGCCGGAGAAGCAGGTCGAAGCCGCCGGCCTCAGCGCGCGCGACATCGTCCGTACGGCGCTAACAGCGCTGGGTGCGGACGCCGGGGACGTCGAACTCTCGGCCTGACCGGAGCAGTTTAATCGTCCGGCCGTCCGGCCGTCCGGACCGCTGTAATCCGGATGCGACGGATCGGCGGCACGATTGCCAATACAAAAGTAAGGGTTTGAACTCTGTTTTGAGGGGCGAAGTCATGAAGCGAACCATTCCAATCATCGCGTCGGCGGTTGTTGCCGCCGCCCTTGCCGGTGCCGCGCAGGCCGCGTCCGGCAATCTTGTCGTCTACACCAGCCAGCCGGCGAAAGACGCGCAGCAGACCGTGGACGCCTTCACGAAAAAGAATCCGCAGGTGAAGGTCTCGTGGATCCGCCAGGGTACGACCAAGATGATGGCGAAAGTGCGCGCCGAAATCGCCGCCGGCAGCCTGAAGGCGGATGTCCTCCTGATCGCCGACATGGTGACGATGGAGGGCCTCAAGCAGGAAGGCCGCCTGCTGGCCCACACGGGCGCGAAATTGGACGGCTACGATCCGGCGCTCTACGACAAGGACCGGACCTATTTCAGCACCAAGCTGATTACGACCGGCATCATCTACAACACCGCCGGCAAGATGAAACCGGCCTCCTGGGCCGACCTGCTGAAGCCGGCGGCCAAGGGCCAGATCGCCATGCCGAGCCCGCTGACCTCGGGCGCCGCGACCATCCACATGCAGGCGATCAAGAACAACGCCGCGCTGGGCTGGAGCTTCTACAAGGGCCTGGCGGCGCAGCAGGCGTCGGCGGCGGGCGGCAACGGCCGGACGCTGAAACGCGTCGCCAGCGGCGAGAAGCTCTACGGCATGATCGTCGACTTCATGGCGATCCGGGCCAAGGCCAAGGGTTCGCCGGTCGAGTTCGTGTTTCCCAAGGAAGGCGTCAGCATGGTCACGGAACCGGTCGCCATCATGAAATCGACGAAGAATGCCGAGGCCGCGAAAGCCTTTGTCGATTTCCTGCTCTCGAAGGAAGGCCAGCAGTTCGCCCAGCGGCAGGGCTATCTGCCGGCGCATTCCGAAGTGGCGGGGCCGAAGGGCTTCCCGCCGCGCGCCGGGATCAGGCTGATGACCTTCGACCCGGCCAAGGCGCTGGCCGACGTCAAAAACAGCCGGAAGGCATTCGCCGATCTGTTCGGGAAGTAGGCCGGCTTGAGCATTCCGGCGCGCCGGATCGCGGGCGGCGAGGCACTTTGGCTCGCCGCCCTCGTCGTTTTCGTCGGGATCATCGCCGTCCTGCCGATCGTCCGGTTGCTCTGGGAAGGCACCGGACCGTTCTTTCTGGGTAACGACAGTCCGGCCGTAGAAGTCCTCTCGGACCCGACGACATGGCGCGCGACCCGGCGGTCTTTCGAGACTGCTGTGGGCGGCGCCCTCCTGTCTCTGGTGCTGGGAACCCTCTTCGCACTGCTGGTCGCGCTGACGGACCTGCGCGGCAAGCTGCTGCTCACCTTCTGCTTCATGATCCCGCTCATGATCCCGCCGCAGGTGACGGCGCTGAGCTGGATCCAGGTGTTCGGCGCCTCCAGCACGTTGTTGACGATGCTCGACCTTGCGCCGGCGCCGGGGTCCAAACACCCGCTCTATTCGCGCGAAGGCATCGTGCTGCTGCTCGGGATCCAGCACGCCCCGCTGGTCTTCCTGACGGTGCGTGCCGGGCTGCGCAGCCTGCCGCGCGAGGCGGTGGAGGCGGCGCGCATGGCGGGCGCCGGGACGCTCACCGTGTTCCGGACCATCATCCTGCCGCTGATGACGCCGACGCTCACGGTGGGCGTGGCGCTCGCCTTCGTTTCGAGCATCGGCAACTTCGGCATTCCGCTGTTTCTCGGCCAGCCGGCCGGCTACCAGACCCTGCCGGTGCTGATCTTCTCCCGCCTCTCCGGCTTCGGGCCGTCGATCATTTCGGAGGTGGCGGTACTCGCCATCCTGGTCAGCGCCATCGCGGCACTCGGCGTTTCGGTCCAGTCCTGGTTCATGCGGCGCGGCGATTTCCGGACCATCGGCGTGCCGAGCCAGCCGCTCGCCTTCGTTCTGGGACGCTGGCGCCTGCCGGCGGAAACCGGGTGCTGGCTGGTCATCCTGCTGGTGCTCGTCCTGCCCGTGACCGCCCTGATCGCGGTCACGCTGGTGCCGGCCTTCGGCGTGCCGCTGACATGGGCCAGCCTGACTTTCGACGCCTATGTCGAGGTACTGTGGCGCCAGGCGGTGACCGTCCGCGCGTTCCAGAACAGCGGGTTCCTGGCGGCGACCGCCACCGTCATGCTGGTGCTCGCCAGCGTGCCGCTGGCCTATTTCATCGCCTGGCGGCGCAACCGGCTGGCCGGCGCGCTCAGCACGGTCATCGACATCCCCTACGCCATGCCCGGCATCGTCCTCGCGATTGCCGCGATCCTCGTCTTTCTGAAACCGATACCGGTGATCGAATACAGCCTCTACGGCACCCTGTGGATCATTCTGGTCGCCTATCTCGGCCGGTTTGCGACATTGGCGATCCGTCCGGCCATCGCCGGCCTGACCCAGATGGACCGCGGCCTCGACGAGGCGGCACGGATGACCGGTGCCGGCTTCGGTTTCCGGTTGCGCACCGTGATCGGGCCGCTGACCCTGCCGCTCACCGCAGCCGGCGGTATCCTGGTTTTCCTGACCGCCTTCAACGAACTGACCGTCTCGGCGCTGCTCTGGTCGAGCGGATCGGAAACCCTGGGCGTCGTGCTCTACAATCTCGACGAGAGCGGCAACCATATCCAGGCGGCGGCGATCGCCGTGGCGGCCATCGTCGTGATCATTGCGCTGATGTTCGCCGCGCATCTCGCCGGACGCAGATTGCCGAGCGGCGTGCTCCCCTGGCGCGATTGAGCGGGACCTTCAGCCGACGCCGACCGGCGTGACCGCCTCCACCGCGATCCGCACCGTATCTCCGTCGCCCGGCGGTTGCGCACTGCATTGAATGTGCAGAACCTTCCCGTCCCCGGTGCGGGGTTCGGCATCGACGAGCCAGTGGCTGCCGCGATAGATCGAGCGCAGGATGCGCGCCTCGATCGCGCCGGCCGGGTCGATCCGGCAGCGGTCGGGCCGGATGCAGACCGTCGCGACGCCGTCCTGCCCGGCGAAGGACGGAGGTATCGGGATTTCCTGGCCGAACAGGTCGGCGATCGCCCGGTCCTCGTCCCGGCGCAGCACCGGAACCTTCAGCACCGCGCCTTCGCCGATAAAGCGCGCAACCGTCTCGTTCGCCGGCCAGCCGTAAATCCGTCCCGGGCTGTCGACCTGCGCGAACCGCCCGTCGAACATGACGGCAATGCGGTCGGCCAGCGCCATTGCCTCGGCCTGGTCGTGGGTGACATAGATCATGGTGGCGCCCGTCTCGCGGTGGAAGGCACCGAAAACCTCCATCATCGCGACACGCAAATGGGCGTCCAGATTGGCCAGCGGCTCGTCCAGCACAACGATGTCCGGCTCCATGACCAGGCACCGCGCGAGCGCCACCCGCTGCCGTTGACCGCCCGAAAGTTCGGCAGGCTGGCGCTCGCCGAAGCCGGTAAGGCCGACCGATTCCAGCGCCCGTCCGACGGCTGCATCGCGATCCGGGCGGTTGAGTTTCGCAACCCGCAAGGGGTAGCCGACATTGCCGGCCACCGTGAGGTGCGGCCACAGGGCGTAGGACTGGAAGACAACGCCGACGCGGCGTTTTTCTGCCGGTACATGGACGCTGCCTTCGGCGTCCGACCAGACCTCATCGCCATGGACGATCCGGCCCGCCGTGGCCGTTTCGAAGCCGGCGACGAGACGCAGGATCGTTGTCTTGCCGCAACCGGACGGACCCAGCAGGGCCAGGAAGCAGCCCTGCGGCGCCTCCAGCGAAATCGAATCGACCGCAACCGTCGCGCCGAAGGTCTTGCGGATCCCGTCGAGCGCGAGGTCGGCCACGTCCGCCTTTTCGAGGCTGGCGCTTCGCGCTTCAGCCCGCGTCGCTGTCGCTGTAGGCCTGGACGACCTGGTCGGCGAGGCGGCCGGTCAGTTCCTGGAGATAGTCGAAGGCGTATTCGAAGGTGCCGACGCCCTGGGTCAGCGAGCGCAACTCGATGATCAGGTCCTGCAGTTCGGCCTGGGGCAGCTTGGCGCCGATCTCGTCCCAATTGTTCCAGCCGGCCTTGGAATCGAAGCCGAGGATCTGGCCCCGCCGGCCGCTGATCAGGCCCTGGATGTTCGACGTGAAGTGGGACGGCGCCGATATCTTCACGTCGTAGATCGGCTCGAGCAGCACCGGACGCGCCTTCGGCATTCCCTCGCGCATGGCGAGCGAGCCAGCGGTCTTGAAGGCCTGGTCCGAACTGTCGACCGAATGATACTGGCCGTCGGTCAGCGTCACCGAGACATCGACCACGGGAAAGCCGAGCGGCCCGGAGGACAAATACTCCTTCACCCCGGCCTCGACCGCCGGAATGTACTGGCGCGGCACCCGGCCGCCGACGATCGTGTCCTGGAACTCGAAGCCCGCGCCGCGCGGCAGCGGCTTGATATCGACATGCACGTCGCCGAACTGGCCGTGGCCGCCGGACTGCTTCTTGTGCCGGGCGTGCTGGGAGACCGGCTGCTTGATCGTCTCCTTGTAGGCGACCTTCGGCCGGCGGCTCGCCACCGTCAGGTTGTATTTGCTCTTGAGCCGGTCGATCGCGACCTTGAGATGGATCTCGCCCTGGCCGGCCAGCACCAGTTCGCGGGTGTCCTGGTTGTGTTCGAGGATGAGCGACGGATCCTCCTCGGCCATCCGGCTCATGGCGCCGGTCAGCTTGACCTCGTCCTCGCGCCTTTCCGCCTGCACGGCGAGCGCGAACAGCGGCATGGCCGGTACGGGCCACAGGGAATCCGGCGCATCGCCGCCGTCGACCAGGGTCTCGCCCGTCTTGACCGCTTCCATCCGGCCGAGCGCCACGACATCGCCTCTTGCAGCGGCGGCGACCTTCTCCTGGTCGTAGCCGTTGAGCCGGTTCATGCCGCTCACCCGCGTGCCGTTCAGCGTCATGCCGTCCTTGATCTCGCCGTCCAGGACGCGGGCGATCGAGAGCTTGCCGGTGTGGGGCATGTAGAGGGTCTTGAAGACGGTCGCGCCGTTGCCGCTCCAGCCGTCCAACTCCAGCCGTTCGCGGACCGACGCCACGCCGGGCGCTTCGTGGCGCAGCACCTTGAGCAGCCGCCGGATGCCGGCGTCGTTCTGGGCCGAGCCGATGAACACCGGCACGATGCTGTCCGACCGCAGGGTTGCGGTCAGGTAGCCGTAGACCTCTTCCTTGGGCGGAATCGCGTCTTCGAGCAGCTGTTCGAGCAGGCCGTCATCGAAATCCGCCAGGGATTCGAGCATTTCCTGCCGGGCCAGCGCGCCGTCGTCCTCCATGTCGGACGGGATCTGGATCAGCTTCGATTCGCTGCCGGGCTGGTATTCGTAGGCCCGCTCGCTCGCCAGGTCGACATAGCCGGTGATCGCCTCGCCGTTGGCGATCGGCACATGGCGCAGCACCAGCGGCTTGTCCGACGCGCCCTGCAGGGCCTCCATCATCTCCGGGACGGTGGTCCCGGCCATATGGTCGATCTTGTTGAGGAACAGGCAGTGCGGGATTCCGTGGTCGTCGAGGAATTTCAGGACCGGCGCGGTCATCATCGCCTTGTCGACGGACGGCTCGCAGACGACGACGGCGATATCGGCGACCATCAGCGCATGGCGCGCATCCTGCTGGAACTCGACCGAGCCGGGACAGTCCAGGACCGTCCAGTGGTCGCCGAGATAGTCGAAATTGGCGACGTTGATCTCGGTGCTCATCTCCCGGTCGCGCGATTCCGGCGAGGCGTCGCCGACCGTGTTGCCGGCGGGCACGCTGCCCTTGCGCTGGATCCTGCCGGCCGCCATCAGCATGGATTCCAGAAGGGTCGTCTTGCCGCTCAGATACGGTCCGACCAGCGCAACGCATCTCGGATCGGTGGTTCCGGCCATGCCATGCTTCTCCCTGGGCCTGTTCTTTTGGTTCGGGTTGCCGCGCGCGGCCCCGTTTCGTGGGGCCGCAAAGTGACAAGACGGCAAACCCGAAGCAAGTGTTTTGGCGACCGGCCCCTGGGCCGGGCTATCCGAGGATCAGCGCCAGCACCGCAGCGCCGAGCAGGGCAATGGCGGTCCAGACCGGCCAGAGGCGGTGCGCCATGTCCGGCCCGGCCGGCTCTTCGGGGCGGTTCATGCGTTCGAGCGCCCGGTCGAGATTGCGCATCGTGGCCGGCAGGCGCTCGGCCGCCTCCGCGACGGCGCGCAACTGTTCGGCGATCCGCGCCTGCGGGCCGCGATGCTCGCGCATCCAGGCTTCGATCAGCGGCCGGGCGAGCGTCCACATGTTGATGTCCGGGTTGAGCGTGCGGCCGACGCCCTCGGTGACCAGCATCGTCTTCTGCAACAGCAGCAGTTGCGGCTGCGTCTCCATTTCGAAGCGCTCGGTGACCTGGAACAGAAGGCCGAGCAGCCGGGCGATCGAGATGTCGTGCAGCGGGCGGTCGAAGATCGGCTCGGCGATCGCCCGCAGCGCCAGGGCGAAGGCGGCGCGCGACTGGTGCGGCGGGATATAGCCGGCGCGGAAATGAACGTCGGCGACCGCCCGGTAGTCGCGGCGCAGGAAGCCCATCAGCATGTCGGCCAGATAGTAGCGGGTCTCGCGGTCGAGCCGGCCCATGATGCCGAAATCGACGGCGACGATGCGGCCCTCGGCGTCGACGAAGGCGTTGCCGGGATGCTGGTCGGCATGGAAAAAGCCGTCGCGGAACACCTGGTTGAAGAACACCGCGGCCGCGTTGCCGAGAATCCCGGTCGGGTCGTGGCCGGCCTCGATCAGGCGGTCGCGCTGATCGACCGGAATGCCCTGGATGCGCTCCAGGGTGAGCACCCGGCGGCCGGTGCGCTCCCAGTCCACGTCCGGCGTGCGGAAGGTCGGGTCGTCGTCGAAATTCTCGCCCAGTTCCCGCGCGGCGGCGGCTTCCATGCGCAGGTCCATCTCCACCCGGGTCGAATCGGCGAAGGTCTTGACCACTTCGACCGGCTTGAGCCGGCGCAGGTCCGGCCGCAGGCGATGCACCAGCCCGGCAATCCAGTAAAGCAGGTCGAGATCGCGCGCGAAGGCGGCCTCGATCTCCGGGCGCAGCACCTTGACGGCGACTTCCCGGCCGTCGGCCGTAACCGCGAAATGCACCTGGGCGATGGACGCGGCGGCAACGGCCCGGTTGTCGAACTGCCGGAACAGCTCGCTGACCGGGCGGCCGAATTCCTCCTCGATCGTGCGCCGCGCCAGAACGCCGTCGAACGGCGGCAGCCGGTCCTGCAGCGCCGCCAAGTCGCCCGCGACCTGCTCGCCCAGAAGGTCGGGCCGGGTCGACAGCATCTGGCCGAGCTTGATGAAACTCGGGCCGAGGCGCTGGAGCGCCAGCGCCAGCCGCTCGCCCGGCCGGCCCGCGATCTCCCGCTTGCGGAAGCGTCGGCCGATCCACAGCGCGAAGGGCGCGATATGGAGCTGTTCGAGCGGGAACAGGGCATCGTGGCGCGCCAGCGTATAGGCGATGGCGATCAGCCGGGAAACGTTGCGGACGGAGCGGAACATCGGGCGCGCCGGACCGCCGGGCCCTAGATCCGCCAGCCCGAATGGATGGCGACGATGCCGCCGGTGAGATCGCGCCAGTTCACTCGGACGAACCCGGCGTCGGTCATCATCGCGGCCAGCTCCGGCTGCGGCGGGAAACGGCGGATGCTCTCGACCAGATAGCGGTAGGCGTCGCCGTCGCCGGTCACGGCTTCGCCGATGCGCGGCAGGACAGCGAACGAGTAGCGGTCGTAGAGTTCGCCAAGCAGGGGGACCGAAACGGCGCCGAATTCCAGGCACAGGAACCGCCCGCCGGGCCGCAGCACCCGGCGCATGTCGGCGAGCGCCGCCGGCTTGTCGGTCACGTTGCGCAGCCCGAAGGCGATGGTCACGGCATCGACGCTGCGGTCGGGCAGCGGCAGCCGCTCGGCATCGCCGCACATCCAGTCGACGCCCTCCAGGATGCCCCGGTCGATGCCGCGGTCCCGCCCCTGGGCGACCATGCCGGGGTTGATATCGCAGACGATCGCCGGCCCGCCGCCCTTGCGGCGCCACAGGAAAGCGACGTCGCCGGTGCCGCCGGCCACGTCGAGCAGCGTCCGCGCCGCCGACGGGCGCAGCATCGCCACCATCTCGCGCTTCCACAGCCGGTGCAGGCCGCCGGACATCAGGTCGTTCATCAGGTCGTAGCGCGTCGCGACGCTGTCGAACACGCCGCGCACCAGATGTTGCTTCTCGTCCGCTGCGACGGTGCGGAAACCGAAATCGGCGCTGTCGCTGCTGTCGGCCGGATTTGTCATGGATCACAGGTAAGCGCGCGCGCGCCGCGCCGCCAGCCGCCTTGTTATCGCATGGGATTATCGCACGGGGTTATCGCATGGACGGCCGCGCGGCCGGTTATCGAGAGCGCGGCACGGCGGCTGCGGCGCGGGCGGTACTGGCCAAACCGGCGGGCCGGCGTATGGTGCCGCCATGACGACTGAAACCGTATCCTCTCCGACCGGACGCCTCGCCGGGGCGACGGCGCTGATCACCGGCGCCAGCCGCGGCATCGGCCGGGCGATCGCCGAAGCCTTCGCCCGCGAAGGCGCCGACCTGTTCCTCAGCGCGACCGCCCGCGCCAACCTCGCCGGCATCGAGGCGCATGTCGCAGCAGCCGGCCGGAGGGTCGCGGGCGCTGCGACCGACGTCGCCGACGGGGCGAGCGTCGAGGCCCTGTTCGCCGCCGCGGTCGAGGCCTTCGGAGAAATCGATATCGTCGTCAACAACGCCGGCATCTACACCGGAAAACCGTTCACCGAGTACACGGCGGAAGAGTTCGACCGGGTCATGCGCGTCAACGCCTACGGCACGTTCCACGTCATGCAGCAGGCCCTGCGCCACATGCAGGACCGGGGCCGGGGCAAGATCGTCAACATCGCCTCGACCGCCGGCAAGTGGGAAAGCCCGAACCAAGCGGCCTACAACGCGTCCAAGCACGCCGTCGTCGCGCTCACCCGCTGCGCCGCGCTGGAGAACGCCGCGGCCGGCATCCGGGTCAACGCCATCTGCCCCGGTTTCGTCGAGACCGACATGATCGGCGAATTCGAGGGCCACGCGGCGCGGGCGGGTATGGAATTCGACGCCTTCAAGGCGGCGATGGTGGCCCGGATCCCGACGGGGCGCCTGCTCCAGCCCGAAGAGATCGCCCATATCGCGGTCTATCTCGCCTCGCCCGAATCCGACGGCATGACCGGCCAGACCATCTCCATCTCCGGCGGCATGCGGATGGGCTGACCGGGTTTCCCCGCCGCGCCGGATTGCGGACCGGATTTCCGGCATTGGCGGCGCGGCGGCGCGATGCTACCTCCCGGCCAGCTGTGCGGCGACGAAGCGCCCCGGCGCCTGAACCCGTCTTTCCTGCCCCGCCCCGATGACCGATTCCCCGACCGACATCGCGCAGATCCGCAATTTCGCGATCATCGCCCATATCGACCACGGCAAGTCGACGCTGGCCGACCGGCTGATCCAGCACACCGGCGGGCTGACCGAGCGCGAGATGAAGCAGCAGGTCCTCGACAGCATGGAACTGGAGCGCGAGCGCGGCATCACCATCAAGGCCCAGACCGTGCGCCTGGAATGGACCGGGCCGGACGGCCGGACATGGTTCCTCAACCTGATGGACACGCCCGGCCATGTCGATTTCTCCTACGAGGTCAGCCGCTCGCTCGCCGCCTGCGAGGGCGCGCTGCTGGTCGTCGACGCCTCCCAGGGCGTCGAGGCGCAGACGCTCGCCAACGTCTATCTGGCGCTCGACGCCGACCTCGAGATCATCCCGGTGCTCAACAAGATCGACCTGCCGGCGGCCGAGCCCGAGCGCATCCGCGGCCAGATCGAGGACGTGATCGGCCTCGACGCCGCGGGCGCGTTGCCGGTGTCGGCGAAGACCGGCGCCGGGGTCGAAGACCTGATCGCCGCCCTGGTCGCGCAGGTGCCGCCGCCGCAGGGCGATGCGGACGCGCCGCTCAAGGCGCTGCTGGTCGACAGCTGGTACGACCCCTATCTCGGCGTCATCATCTTGGTGCGGGTGCGCGAGGGAAGGCTGCGCAAGGGCCAGCGCATCCGCATGATGGCGACCGGCGGGGTCTACGAGGCCGACCGGGTCGGCGTGTTCACGCCCAAGCGCGCGCCGGTCGATGCGCTCGGCCCGGGCGAGATCGGCTACATCACCGCCGGCATCAAGACGGTGGCGGATTGCAAGGTCGGCGACACCATCACCGAGGATCGCCGCCGCACGGCCGAGCCGCTGCCCGGCTTCCAGCCCAGCCTGCCGGTCGTGTTCTGCGGCATCTTCCCGGTCGATAACGGCGATTTCGAGCATCTGCGCGAATCGCTCGAAAAGCTGGCGCTGAACGATTCGAGCTTCCACACCGAGCCGGAAACCTCGGCGGCGCTGGGCTACGGCTTCCGCTGCGGCTTCCTCGGCCTGCTGCATCTGGAGATCGTGCAGGAGCGCCTCGCCCGCGAGTTCGACCTCGACCTTATCACCACGGCGCCGAGCGTCGTCTACCGGCTCCACATGAACGACGGCGCGGCGCTCGAACTGCACAACCCGGTCGACATGCCCGACGAGACCCGGATCGCCGCGATCGAGGAGCCGTGGATCCGTGCGACGATCCTGACGCCGGACGACTATCTCGGCGCCGTGCTGGCGCTCTGCACCGAGCGGCGCGGCGAGCAGCTCGACCTGACCTATGCCGGGTCGCGGGCGATGGCGGTCTACCGGCTGCCGCTCAACGAGGTGGTCTACGATTTCTACGACCGGCTGAAATCGGTCACCCGCGGCTATGCCAGCTTCGACTACCGGATGGACGGCTACCGCGAAGGCGACCTGGTCAAGGTGCAGATCCTGGTCAACGGCGAGCCGGTGGACGCGCTCTCGATGATCGTGCCGCGCCAGTCCGCCGAGCAGCGCGGCCGGGCGATCTGCGGCCGGCTCAAGGACCTGATCCCGCGCCAGCTCTTCAAGATCCCGATCCAGGCGGCGATCGGCGGCAAGGTGATCGCGCGCGAGACCATCTCCGCCCTGCGCAAGGACGTGACCGCCAAATGCTATGGCGGCGATATCACTCGCAAGCGCAAGCTGCTGGAGAAGCAGAAGGCCGGCAAGAAGAAGATGCGCCAGTTCGGCAAGGTCGACATCCCCCAAAGCGCCTTCATCGAAGCGCTCAGGATGGGGGAGGATTGAGCCAAAATCTATTCGTTAGCGCCCCCGTAAGGAAAGAAAAGGGCGCTATTCTTTCGTTAGCCTGATCGTTACGAAAGTTTCGTGCGCTCTTCCGGGTCCGCGCGGCTTTGTCCGGGTCGACCCCTAGTAGCGCGGGCGGGAGACCATCCAGAGCAGCGCGCCGGGCACGAGGAAGACGGCGTAGGCGGCGGCGCCCCAGAAATAGGGGATCAGGACCGCGTGGTGGAGTCCGGCCCCCAGGTTCCGTTCGAGGAAATGGCTGAAGCCGAGTTGCGCGGACTGGTCGATCCACAGCCAGATCTGGGCGAAGACCACAGGCTCGAAGGCGCCGCTCTTGAGCAGTTCGACCGCCGCGTGGCCGAACAGGCAGATCCCGATGAGGAGCAACAGCCAGGCGAGCATGCGGACTACGATCATCGCTTTCTCTCTTCGCCCCCTTCGATCCGGACCGCGCGGTCCGCACCCTTGGTTGCCCTCCCGGCTTCCGTGCTAGCAGGTTCGGCCGCGCCGCGCCAGTAAGGTGCCGGAAGACACCGCCGAAATGTGGCCGCGGCAGGGCGGCGCCGGCGCCCGCTGCCGGTGCGACCTCCGGAGGCCGGCCCGAAGGCCGGCGCGATGACCGGCGGGGCGGGCACACGGTCAGCGTACGGGGGTAGCGCGCGGGGTTGGCCTGAAGGGGGCCGGTTGCTACATATCGGCGTGTCGTGCGGATGGGTGGCCGAGCGGTCTAAGGCGCACGCCTGGAAAGTGTGTATACGGTGATCCCGTATCGTGGGTTCGAATCCCACCCCATCCGCCATTCACCCCCGATGCCGCCGAAATCGCATGCGCCGGGCCGCTGCCGCACGGCGGCGGGTCCGAGCGGCCCCGAACAGGGCGGGCATGCGCATTTCCGGCCGCGACATCGCTTGACAGCGCCGGTTTTGTCGGGACCTAATTGCCGGCGTTGCAGATTCGCCGGGCTACGGTAGCCAAGATCGGGGCTGCCCGGCCGGGACCGGCCGGTTTCGTTTGCCGGTTCCTCGTTTTGCGTTCCAGGAAATTGCCGACAGGGAACGGGGCCGGAATGATTTTCGACAGTATCTGCCGCGGCGTCCGGGCGCGCCGCCCGGCAGCCGCCTTGCCCATACTGACTGCCGCCGCGCTCCTTCTGCTCGCCCCTTCGGCGGCCTGGGCCGCGGTCGGCGACGAGACCCAGTTCGTCCTCAACAGCTTTTCGTTCCTCATCTGGGGCGCGCTGGTGATGTGGATGTGCGCCGGATTCACCATGCTCGAATCGGGCTCGGTGCGCACCAAGAACGCCTCGGTCATCTGCCTCAAGAATATCGGCCTCTACGCCATCGCCGGGCTGATGTTCTATTTCGTCGGCTACAACATCATGTATGTCGGCGTGCCGGAAGGCGGCTGGTTCGGATCGCTCTCGCTGTTCTACGGCACCACGGCAGAAGAGATAGCGCTGCTGAACGCCGGGGATGCGGCGGAAAAGGCGGCGGCCGGCGCCGCCGTGGTCAAGACCGGCAAGGCGACGATGTCCGACTGGTTCTTCCAGATGGTGTTCGTCGCCACGACCGCCTCGATCGTCTCCGGCACCCTCGCCGAGCGGGTCAAGCTGTGGTCGTTCTTCGCCTTCATCACGGTGCTGACCGCGGTCGTCTACCCGGTCGTCGGCGCCTGGACCTGGGGCGGCGGATGGCTCAGTGAAATGGGTTTCAAGGATTTCGCCGGATCGACCATCGTCCACTCGACCGGCGGCTGGGCCGCGCTGGCCGGCGCCATCGTAGTCGGCGCGCGCAAGGGCAAGTTCCGGTCCGACGGCACCGTCAGGTCGACGCCGCCGTCCAACGTGCCCGCCGTCACACTGGGCGTGTTCATCCTGTGGCTCGGCTGGTTCGGCTTCAACGGTGGGTCGCAGCTGGCGCTCAGCGGCGCGGCCGATGCCGTGGCGCTCAGCAATATTCTCGCCAACACCAATCTCGCCGCGGCGGCCGGCGTGATGGCCGCCATCGCCCTGTCGCGGCCCCTGCTGGGGCGGGTCGATCTGCTGGCCAGCCTGAACGGCGCGATCGCCGGCCTGGTATCGATCACCGCGGCGCCGGACATCGTCGACCACTACTGGGCCGTGGTCATCGGCGGGGTGGGCGGCGCTATCGTCGTGGTCGGCCTGATGCTGCTCGAACGGCTGAAAATCGACGATGTCGTCGGCGCGGTGCCGGCTCATCTGTTCGCCGGCATCTGGGGCACGCTCGCCGTTTCCATTGCAGGCGGCGGCAATCTGCTCGTACAACTAATCGGCATTGCGGCTATCGGCGCTTTCGTTTTTGCCGCTTCATGGGCTATATGGACGTTGCTCAAGGTAACGGTCGGCGTGCGAATCGCGCCCGCGGCCGAGGATCTGGGCCAGGATGTGGCGGAGTTGGGCATCGAAGCTTATCCGGAATTCGTCGTTATTCCGGAACACGACGATTGAGATCGAAGCGACCGGTTCAGGCAATTGAATGTCGCCCTTGGCAGCCGAGAACAGCGGGTGTGCGGCACGGCGGGGACATTGCGGAGGGTAAACGATGGTGAATGTGACGACCGAACGGATCGACGGCGTTTTGTCCGCCGATGTGGAGGGACGCATCGACGGCTCCAACGTCGTTCAGTTCGAGGAAGCGGTCAGAACCGCAATCGAAGACAGCGACCGCGCCGTGATCATGGATTTCGAGAAACTGGTCTACATCAGCAGCGCCGGGCTGCGCGCCATCCTGCTCACCGCCAAGTCCCTCCAGAACCGCGACGCCAAACTGTTGCTCTGCTCCCTTTCCGACCGGATTCGCGAGGTTTTCGAAATCAGCGGGTTCGACAAGATCCTGCCGATACACGCGACGAAAGCCGACGCGCTCGATTCGCTGAACAACTGACGCCGGCCGTGCCGCTCGCGCCTGGCGCAGGATTTCCCCGGGCACCCCGATCGCAACGCGCCGAGGTCGATCCGGACTTGGACTTGAGATCGCGATTTCCCGCAGCCGCCGCCGGCATCGCCGGGGCTTCGGCCCTCGCGCGCAGCAGACGGCGCGGCCGCCCGAACGAACCGCTTCCGGCCGGGGATGTCGCGCGACAGCACAGCTAGGAGGCCAATATCAAACGCGGCGCCAACAAAATCCTGGTTGTAGACGACGAGCCCGACGTCGAACGGCTCGTGCGCCAGCGCATGCGGCGCGAGATTCGCAGCGGCGACTATGAGTTCGTCTTTGCCGGCAACGGCATCGAAGCGCTGGCGAAGCTCCGCGAGCACAAGGATATCGACATGGTCCTCTCGGACATCAACATGCCCGAGATGGACGGCCTGACCCTGCTCGAGCAGATCCCGTCGGTCGATCCCAATGTGCGCTCGGTCGTCGTGTCGGCCTACGGCGACATGAAGAACATCCGCACGGCGATGAACCGGGGCGCTTTCGACTTCGTCACCAAGCCGATCGATTTCGACGACCTGCGGATCACGATCACGCGCACCCTGGAAACGATCGAGCTGTGGCGCTCGGCGCTCGAATCCCGCGACAAGCTGGTCGTGCTGGAAAACGAGCTCAGCCTCGCCAACCGGATGCAGCAATCGATCCTGCCGACGAGCTTTCCCGAATCCGATTCGTACCAGGTCTTCGCCAGCATGGAGGCGGCGCGCGACGTCGGCGGCGACTTTTTCGACCTGCTGCCGATCGAAGGCGGCCGGGTCGGCCTGGCGGTCGCCGACGTATCCGGCAAGGGCATTCCGGCGGCGATGTTCATGATGTCGAGCCGGACGCTGCTCAGAGGCGCAGCCATCGGCCAGTCCGATCCGTCGAAGATCCTGCGCGAAGTCAACCAGCTCCTGTGCGAGAACAACGATACGGCGATGTTCGTCACGCTGTTTCTCGGCATTTTCGATCCGGAGACCGGAGAGTTCGTCTATGCCAACGGCGGCCATAATCCGCCGGTGATTTTCCGGGCCGACGGCACGCCGAGTCTGCTGCCGACGACCGACGGGATCGCGCTGGGCATCTTCCCCGACATCATTTTCCAGGAAAATTCGATCACGCTCGCACCGGGCGACACGGCGATCCTCTACAGCGACGGCGTCACCGAGGCCGAAAACGTCGAGGGGGAACAGTTCGAGCTCGACCGGCTGTACGAGGTCTTTGCCGAAGCGCCGCCGCGCGACGCCCGGACGGCCACGGACGATGTCCTCAAGGCCGTGAATGCGTTCGCCGACGGTGCGCCCCAATTCGACGACATCACCTGCCTTACGCTGAGGCGCGGCGGAGGAGCTGAGTGAGCGCAGAGCTGTCCCTGCGGCTGTCGGCGACGCTCGACGACATTGCGCAGCTCCATGAAGAGCTCGAAGCGTTTGCCGCGCAGGAAGGCTGGACTACGAAGCTGGAATTCGAGGTGAAACTGGTCGTCGAAGAGCTGTTCACCAATGTCGTCAACTACGGCGGCTGCCCCGGCGCGCCGGTACAAATCGATTTCACGTCCGAGGCGGACCGGCTGACCATCGAAATGTCCGACAGCGGGCGGGCCTTCGATCCCCTCGTCGACACGCCCGAACCCGACACGACCTCTTCCGTCGAAGACAGGGCCATCGGCGGTCTCGGCGTCCATCTGGTGCTCACGATGATGGACAAGGCGAGCTATCGCCGGGACGGCGACCTCAACCGTTTGACGCTGGTCAAGCGGAGAGAGGAATGAGGCGCCCGCCCGGCCGGTGGGCGGCGGCACTGCTGGCGGGCGCGTTGCCGCTGCTGGCGCCGGGAGCGGCGGCCCCCGCCACCGCAGCGGAACAGGGCGTTTCCGCCGGCCGCGTGCTGTTCGGCCAGTCCGCCGCCTTCAGCGGCCCTGCGGGCGATCTGGGCCGGAATATGCGGCTGGGCATCGAGGCCGCCTTTGCCGAGATAAACGACAAGGGCGGCGTCCACGGCCGCCGGCTCGAACTCACGTCGCTCGACGACGCCTACGAACCCGAAGCGGCCATCGCGAACACCTCGATACTGGCGAATCGGGAAAAGGTTTTCGCCCTGATCGGCGCGGTCGGCACGCCGACTTCGCGCTCCGCAGTGCCGGTCGCTGCGTCGGCCGGCGTGCCCTATGTGGCGCCGTTCACCGGCGCGGAATTCCTGCGCGACCCGAAGCTGCGCATCGTCGTCAACATGCGCGCCTCCTATTACCAGGAAACGGAGGAAATGGTGGCGCGCCTGATCGGCGACCGCGGCATCGACCGCATCGCCGTCCTGTACCAGGACGACACCTTCGGCCGGGCAGGCTATCGCGGCGTGCTCCGCGCGCTCGAACGCCGGGGGCTGAAGCCGGTCGGCACCGGCGTGTATCCGCGCAACACGACGGCGATCAAAACCGCTCTGCTCGACCTGCGCAGCGCCGACCCCGGCGCGGTGGTGCTGGTCGGCGCCTACCGGCCGGTCGCGGCGTTTATCGCCTGGGCGCGGCATATCGGCTTCAACCCCGTTTTCATGACCATCTCCTTCGTCGGCAGCAACGCCCTGCGCCGCGAACTGGGCCCGGCCGGCGCCGGCGTTTACGTCACCCAGGTCGTCCCGTTCCCGACCGGGAGCCGGCTGCCGGTTCTCGCTTCCTACCGCCGGGCGCTGGCCAGGTACGGCAACGGCGCACAGCCCGGTTTCGTCTCGCTCGAAGGCTATCTGGCCGGGCGCCTTGCGATCGCCGCGCTGCAGGATTGCGGCGCACAGCCGGACCGGGCCTGTTTTCTGGCCCGCCTTCGGACCGCAAAGGAAATCGACATCGGCGGCTTCAAGCTGCGCTACGACGCCGACGACAACCAGGGATCGGACCGCGTCTTCCTTACCGTCATCGGCAATGACGGCCGCTATCGTGCGGTCGACACGCTCCGGGATCCGGCGGCACGGTGACTTTCTTTCCCAGAAGCCTGTCGACTCAGCTCTACCTCGGGATCGGGGGCGCCGTCTTCTTCACGATCGTGGCCAGCCTGGTCGGCTGGATTTCCTTCGACCGCGTCGGCGACGTGCAGAGCCGGGTGAACGAGGGCAGCGTACCGGAAATGGCCGCTGCGTTCGCCGTCGCCCAGCAGAGCGGCGCGCTGGTCGCCGCCGCGCCGCGCCTGACCGCCGCCGCCACGCCCGGCGAGCTGGCCCGGATCGCCGGCGGCATCGCCGACGACCGGCGGGCCTTCGAAGCGCAGCTCAAGGCGCTGACCGGGGTCGAAGGCGATGCCTCGCGCTCCGAAGCGCTGCGCCGGAGCGGTCAGGCCCTGATGGCCAATATCGAGGCGATCGAGGCCTCGATGGCCAGACGCTTCGAACTTGCCGAACGGCACCAGGCGCGGCTCAGGGAAGTGTCGGCGCTGCGCGGCCGGCTGGTCGGCGGCCTGATTCCGCTTATCGACGATCAGCTGTTCTACGCCGTGACCGGCTACCGCCAGCTCGGCCGGCCGCCGGCGCCGCCTGGCGAGCATCGTTCGCAGGCGGCGATCACCCGGTACCGCCATTTTGCGGAACTGCGGGCCGACGCCACGACCGGCGCCCAGCTTCTGGCGGCGGCGCTGAACGTGTCCGACGCCTCGTTGCTGGAACCGCTGCGGGAGAGCTTCGAGGCGACCGCGCGGGGGATCAAGCGGCGCCTGTCCCGGCTTGGCGACGACGCCCTCGGTACGCGGCTCACCGGGCCGTTCGGCCGGCTGATCGCGCTGGGCGAAGGGCCGGACAACGTCTTCGGCCTGCGCGCCCGGGAACTCGCCATAGACGGCCGGCAACGCGATCTCCTGGAGCGCAACCGCAGCCTCGCCGTCGAACTCGTGGCCGCGGCCGAAGGGCTGGTCCGGACCGCCCGCGTCAGCGTGCGGGAAGCCACCCTCGCCTCGGCCGAGGCGATCCTGACCGGGCGCAACCTCCTGCTGCTGATCAGCGCCGTCAGCGTGGTCGGCGCCGTGCTGCTGTCCTGGATCTATGTCGGCCGCTTCCTCTCGCGGCGGCTCGGCCGCCTGTCGGACCGCATGCGCCGCATGGCCGAAGGCGATCTGGAGGCCGAAGTCGATATCGGCGGGCGCGACGAGGTCGGCGAGATGGCCGCGGCGCTCGAGGTCTTCCGCCGCCACGCCCTCGAAGTCCAGCGGCTGAACCTGGTCGAGAAGCTGGCCGAGGAACTCAAGAGCAAGAACGACCAGCTCGAGACCGCGCTGGGCGACCTGGAGAAGGCGCAGGACCAGATCGTCATGCGGGAGAAGCTGGCGGCGCTCGGCGAACTGACCGCCGGCGTCGCTCACGAAATCAAGAACCCGCTGAACTTCATCAAGAATTTCTCGGAAGTCTCGGTCGAACTGATGGAGGAGCTGCTGGCGGAAGTCCGCAACCTGGCCGGGGACGGCAAGAAGCCGGACGCCCCGGACGCCCCGGACGGTGGTGACGGAGACGGCGGTGATGGCGAGGACGGGGCTGACGACGGCGGGGCGGACGACGATACCGCGGAAATCATCGAGGAGATCGCCGGCGACCTCACCGACAACCTCAAGACGATCCACGAGCATGGCGAGCGGGCGAACAATATCGTCCAGAGCATGCTCCAGATGGGCCGGGGCTCGGGCGAACGGCGGCCGGCGAATATCAACGCGCTGCTGTCCGAGCACGCCAAGCTCGCCTATCACAGCGCGCGGGCGACCGACCCGGACTTCAACCTCGACATGCAGGAGGATCTCGACCCCGATATCGGCGAGATCGAGGTCATTCCCCAGGACCTCAGCCGGGTTTTCCTGAACATGGTGACCAACGCCTGCTACGCGACCCACGAGAAGCGCATGGCGCTGAAGGAGTCCGACCCGGACGCCGTCAAGCTGAAGGAAGGCGGCGCGGACTACGAACCCCGGTTGCGGCTGACGACCCGCGGCACCGAGGACGGTGTCGAAATCCGCATCCGGGACAATGGCAGCGGCATCCCGGACGAGCTGGTCGAGAAGATCTTCCATCCCTTCTTCACGACCAAGCCGACCGATCAGGGCACCGGTCTCGGCCTCGCGCTCTCCAGCGACATCATCCGGCAGCACGGCGGCCACATCCGGGTCGAAACCGAAGCCGGCGAATTTACCGAAATGATTATCGATCTGCCGAAGACATAGCGGCGCCCGGATTTCTCTCGGGCGTCACCGCCCGTCTTCGCCGTCTCCGAGCCCGTAGCTGAAATAGGCCGCGTCGATATCGTCGTGGAGCCGACGGCAGGAGTCGCCGATCCCGCGCAGCGTGGCGCGGATGGCGTCTTCGTCCGCCGGATCGCGGTTCGGCCAGTCGTAGTCGATCGACGCCGCCAGCCGGCCGGCCCGGCGCCCCGCCGCGGCGGGGGGCGGCCCGGCGGGGGAAACGGCGGCGCGCGCCGCGCAGACCAGCGCCCGGGCGTAGCGGCTCGAGCGCGGAGGCAGCGGGTCGGCAACCAGGAAATCCACCACGGCGGCAGGATCGTAGTGCAGCGAATGGAGCCGGCCGTAGGCGTCCCGCGCCGCGCAGATGCGCAGCAGCGAGAGCCAGTCCGGATCGGCCGCCTGATCGGCTGCCTGATCGGCCGCGGGGTCGCCGACCGGACCGGCGTCCGCGGCTGCGTCCGCCACCCCATCGGACCCTTCCGCGTCGGACGTTTCCGCGTCGGACGTTTCCCCGTCGGTAACCGGGTCGGCGTCCGGTCCGCCGGCCGGATAGACGGCGAGCTGCGCCTCGAGCAGGGCGGAGAGCAGCTGTGCCCGCTCGACGAACCGGCCGAGCTGGAGGAAATGCCAGCCGTCGTCGCGATACATGTTGCTCTCGGCGATGCCGAAGAAGGTGCGCACCGCATCCTCGGTGCGGCGGTAGAATTCGCTCGGCCGGTCCTGCCAGATATCCGCAATGCCGAGGTCGCGCAGGTCGAAAAAGGCGAGGTTCAGGCAGGACCACAGGTCCTCGTCGACCACATGGCGCACCTGGCGGGCGTTTTCGCGCGCGTTGGCGAGGCTGCTGCGGATCGAATCGGGGTTGCCGGCCTCGAAGGTCAGGTCGTCGGCCAGGGTAAAGGCGTCGACCAGCATGAACCGCTCGTCGTCCAGGTTCGAGCTGAGCGCGCCGCCGACCGGCACGCGCCCCAGCCCGCCGTAGAGCCGCCGCCAGCCCTTGTCGATTTCGTCGACCGGCCGGTCCTTCATGGTCTCGAACTGGTCGGCGATCAGCCGGCAGGCGTGCTGCGCCCGCTCGAGATAGCGGCCGATCCAGTACAGGCCCAGGGCGCTGCGCGACAGCATGGCGCTACCCGGAAAGCACCCAGAGGTCCTTGCCGCCGCCGCCCTGGCTCGAGTTGACCACGAGCGAGCCGGGGGTCAGCGCGACCCGGCAGAAGGCGCCGGGGACCAGGCGGGTCTCCTGCCCGCGCAGGACGAAGGGGCGCAGATCGACATGGCGCGGCGCGGCGCCGTCTTCGGTCAGGCACGGCGCGCGGGACAAGTCGAGGGTCGGCTGGGAAATGTAGTTTTCCGGAGTTGCGCGGACCTTCTCGGCGAAGGCGGCGCGCTCCTCCGCCGTCGCGTGCGGCCCGACCAGCATGCCGTAGCCGCCCGAGCCGCCGACCTCCTTGACCACCAGCTTGTCCAGATTGTCGAGCGTGTATTCCAGCCCGTCCGGATCGCGGCACAGATGGGTCTCCACATTGGCGAGCAGCGGCTCCTCGTTGAGGAAATAGCGGATGATGTCCGGAACGTAGGCATAGACGCTCTTGTCGTCGGCCACCCCGGTGCCGGGCGCGTTGGCGATGGCGACGTTGCCGAGCCGGTAGGCGTTGAACAGGCCGGGCGTGCCGAGCATCGAATCGGGCCGGAAGGTCAGGGGATCGAGGAAATCGTCATCGATCCGCCGGTAGATCACGTCGACGCGGCGCAGCCCGCCGGTCGTGCGCATGTAGACGAAGCCGTTACGGGCGACCAGGTCGCCGCCCTGCACCAGTTCCACGCCGGTCTCGCGGGCCAGGAACATGTGCTCGTAGAAGGCCGAGTTGTAGACGCCCGGCGTCAGCAGGACGATGGTCGGGTCGGAGTCGCCGCGCGGCGACAGTTCGGCCAGCGTCCGGCGCAGCAGCCGGCCGTAATTCTCGATCCCGCGCACCCGGTGCCGGCGGAACGCGTCGCGCAGGCTCGTCTTGACCGCCGCCCGGTTGGCCAGCATGTAGGATACGCCCGACGGCACCCGCAGATTGTCTTCCAGAACCAGGAAGCCGTCATGGGTCCGCACCAGGTCGGTGCCGCACACCGAGACGTAGGCGCCGTGGGGGACGTCGACGCCGCGCATGGCGTTGCGGAACTGCGGGCAGCCGCGCACCATGTCGGCCGGGATGACGCCGTCGGCGATGACCCGGCCGGGGCCGTAGATATCCGCCAGGAACAGGTTGAGCGCCTCGAGCCGCTGGCGCAGGCCCCGTTCGAGCAAATCCCACTGCTCGGCGTCGACGAGCCGCGGCACGATATCGATCGGGATGATGCGCTCCTGCGCGCCTTCCTCGCCGTAGACCGAAAAGGTGATGCCTTCGTGCAGGAAGGACCGCTCCGCGCGCTCCTGCATGGTCGCAAGCTCGTCGCGCGGCGTCTCGCCGAGGGCGGCCCACAATTCGCGGCAATGGGCGCGCGGCGCGCCGTCGGCGTCGAACATCTCGTCGTAGAACGCCGGATCGGTCTCGTAGCCGGCGAAAAGGTGGCCTTCTTCCGGCGCCGCCGTGCCGCTCTCCGCCTGTTCGACCGGCATCCGCCCTGCCTCGCCCCCTGTCTGTCCGTTCCCTGCCGCCCGGTTGCCGACCCGGTTGCCGGGACAACGTATGTCGGCGTTCCGATGTTGGGCAAGCCGGTTTTTGCGCTCTTGCGCCGCCGGCGGGGCGAACCGGACCGCCCGAACGAACCGGCGGTGTCTTGATTCTCGGCCGGGGGGCGTGCGAGCATGGCGGGCTTGACCCGGTCCGGAGTCAGCCGCTGGCGCCCCGGTAACGTCCCGGCGCCTCCGTCACCCGATTGAGGGAACGCCGGTTATGGACGAAAAACTCAAAGATCCCGATTACAGGCCGCCCCTGGGCGAAGCCATCCCGCTGGGCATCCAGCATGTCCTGGCGATGTTCGCCGGCAATATCACGGTGCCGCTGCTCATCGCGCTCGCCGCGGGGCCGCAATATATCACCGTGCTGGTGCAGATCGCCCTGCTGGCGGCCGGCGTCGCGACCCTGATCCAGACGGTCGGCATCGGGCCCGTCGGCTCGCGCCTGCCGATCGTCCAGGGCACCAGCTTCGCCTATGTCGGTATCCTCACCGCGGCCATCAAGGGCGGGGCCAGCCTCGCCGCCGTCTTCGGCGCCAGCCTGGTCGGCGGGCTGTTCCAGATCGTGCTGGGCTATTTCATCCCGCAGATCCGCCGGTTCATTCCGGGCCTGGTCTCCGGCGTGGTGGTGATGACGATCGGCTTCACCCTGCTGCCGGTCGGCATCAAATACTCCGCCGGCTGCGGCGCCTACCCGGCCGGCTTCTGCCAGAAGATCGGCTTCGGCGACGTCGGCAACTGGGCGATGGCCCTGTTCGTCATCCTCGTCATCCTGCTGATCCGCCGGTTCGGCAAGGGCGTGTGGTCGACCGCGTCGGTCTTCATCGGCATCGTGGTCGGCTACCTGGTCGCGATCCCGTTCGGGATGCTCAATCCCGGCAAGGTCGCGAATATCGGCAAGGCCGACTGGATCGGCCTGCCCGGCCAGTGGTTCGGCCTCGAATTCTCGACCCCGGCCGCCCTCGGCCTGATCGGCCTGATGATCATCATGGCCTTCATCACCACGGTCGAGACGGTGGGCGACATCTCCGGCGTCACCGCCGGCGGCGCCGACCGCGAACCGACCGACAAGGAACTCAAGGGCGGCATCATGGCCGACGGCGTGGGCTCGGCGATCGTCGCCCTGTTCGGCGGCCTGCCCAACACGTCCTACAGCCAGAATGTCGGCCTGGTCTCCTTCACCCGGGTGATGAGCCGGCATGTCGTGACCGTCGGCGCGATCTTCCTGCTGCTCTGCGGCTTCATCCCGAAGCTGGCCGCGGTGATCGGCGCCATGCCCGAGCCGGTGCTCGGCGGCGCCGCGGTGATCATGTTCGGCCTGATCGTCTCCGCCGGCCTCAAGCTGGTGGCGCGGTCGGGGCTCTCGACCCGCAACATGCTGATCGCGGCGATCTCCCTCGGCCTCGGCATGGGGCTGTGGCAGGTCCAGCAGCTCGCCGGCGCCGCCGGTTTCGGGCCGCTGCCGGCCGATATCCTGCCGGCCTGGTCGCTGCCGCTGTTCGTCTCGGGCATCGTCGTCTCCGGCGTCGCCGCGGCGGTCCTCAACGCCGTGCTGCCCGAGGAACTCGAAGGCGCCTGACGGCCCCGGAGAACAGTTCTGGGGAACGGCCCCGGAGAACGGCGCCCGGCTACGGTTACCGGGGCCGCTTTTCCGGGGCGAGGCTGCCGGCGACCGCCGCGGCCCCCCCCGCCCCCCCCGGGGGGGGGGGGGTGGGCGGCCCCCGGGCGGGGGGGGGGGAGCCCCCGGCGGGCGGGGGGGGGGGCAGGGCGGCGCGGG
>VXNK01000137.1 GCA_009840595.1 Rhodospirillaceae bacterium
ACCATGCCCAAACGGAGCGCCCTCAGGCTGACCAAGCGGAGTGTGGACGCACTCAAGCCCGGCGGCAAGGACGCGATCTTCTGGGACCGCGACCTCGCCGGCTTCGGGGTGCGCGTCCATGCCACCGGGCGCAAGCTCTGCATCGTCCAGTCGCGGGGGCCGGCCGGCCTGAAGCGGGCCACCCTGGGGCCGGTGGGCGACAGGACCGTCGAGGAGTATCGCCGCGAGGCGGCGGCGGCCATCGACCGCATCAAGCGGGGCGAGGACCCGAGGCCGCCGGAACCGGCGCCCGAGCCCACCGTTGCCGACCTGGCGGAACTCTGCCTGAAGGATCACGTCGCCGCGCGCTGCAAGCCGGCGACGGCGGAGAACTACCGGAAGTCCATCGACTGCCACATCCTGCCGGCGCTGGGGAACAAGGCGCTGAAAGACGTAGAGCCGGAAGACGCCGCCGATCTTCACCACGGGCTGCGCGCCACGCCGGCGGCGGCCAACCAGGCGATCTGGGTGCTCTCGAAGATGTTCTCGCTGGCCGAGAGCTGGGAGATGGTCCCGCCGGGGCGCAACCCGTGCCGGCATGTCCGCCACTACCGCGCCACGCCCCGCGAGCGCTTCCTGACGCCGGACGAGTTCCGGCGCATCGGCGATGCGCTGAAGGTGTTCGAGGCCAAGCGCTCGATGCAGCCCTCCGCCATCGCGGCGATCCGCCTGCTGATGCTGACCGGCTGCCGCTCGGACGAGATCCTGACCCTGCAATGGGACGACATCGACCGGGCGGCGCGGGTGATCCGGCTCCGCGACTCGAAAACGGGTCCGCGCATGGTGCCGCTGACCGGGCCGGTGCTGTCGGTGCTGGGCGGCATCGAGCGGGAAGACGGCGTTCCCTGGGTATTGCGGGGCGCGAAGCCGAAGACGCGGCTCACCTGCCTCTCCTGGCACTGGCGGCGGGTCAGGAAGGCGACCGGGCTCAACGACGTGCGGCTTCACGACTGCCGGCACAGCTACGCCAGCCGGGCGCTGGCGCTGGGCGAGGGCCTGCCGGTGATCGGGCGCCTGCTCGGCCATGCCAGGGTCGGCACCACCGCCAAATACGCCCACCTGGTGCGCGACGCCGAGAAGGCGGCCGCCGCCCGCACCGGCGGCAGCATCGCCGCCTGGATCATGCCCGGCGACGCCGAGGCGGCGTGAGGGGAGGAACGATGCAGCAGAGGACGATCTCCAACCGCTCCGTGGCCGCGATGACGGTCGAGCGCGACACGGTGTTCTGGGACCGGACCGTGACCGGCTTCGGGGTCCGGGTCTATCCGACCGGCGGCAAGGTCTATATCGCCCAGGCCCGGGGGCCGGAGGGACCGAAGCGGGTGACGGTGGGCCGGCACGGCGTGCTCAACGCCGACGAGGCGCGCCAGCGGGCGGCGCTGATCGTGACGCGCATCAAGGCGGGCGAGGACCCGGTGCCGCTGCCGCTCGCGGCCCGGGCCCGGGCCAACGGGAGTCCGAGCGTGGCCGACCTCGCGGCGCGCTATCTGGAAGATCATGTCGAGGTCAGGCTCAAGCCGGCGACGCGGGCGAAGCAGCGCAGCGTGCTGCGCCACCACATCCTGCCCGCGCTCGGCAAGATGCCGGTCGAGACAGTGGAGCGCCGGCACGCGGTCGAGCTGCACCGGGGTCTGAGCGACCGCCCGGTGACGGCGAACCGGGCGGTCAAGACGCTGGCGCACATGTACCGTCTGGGCGAGGGCTGGGGCCTGGTGCCGGCGGGCTGCAACCCGTGCCGGTCGATCGAGAAATATCCCGAGCGCGGCCGCGAGCGCTTCCTGACCGACGCCGAGTTCGCCCGGCTGGGACAGGTGCTGGACGAGGCCGTGGAGGCCGGCACCGTCCCGCCGGTGGCCGCGGCGGCGATCCGCCTGCTGATGCTGACCGGCTGCCGCAAGGGCGAGGTGCTGGCGCTGCGCTGGACCGACGTCGATCTCGACGCCGGCGAGCTCCGCCTGCCCGACGCGAAGTCCGGTCCCCGCGCGGTGCAGCTGCCGCCGCCGGCGGTGCGGCTGCTGGAGGACGTGCCGCGCCGAGCGGGCAGTCCGTGGGTGTTTCCGGGCAGGGACTGGGACGGGCGCTACAGCGCGGGCGGCCTCGACCGCGCCTGGCACGCCGTGCGGGAGGCCGCGAAGCTGGAGGACGTGCGGATCCATGACCTTCGACACAGCTTCGCTTCGCGGGCGCTGGCGCTCGGCGAGACCCTGCCGGTGATCGGCAAGCTGCTGGGGCACAACGACATTGAGACGACGGCGAGATACGCCCATCTAGCGCAGGACTCGGTCCACGAGGCGGCAGAGAGAATCGCCGCGAGCATCGCGGCCGAGATATTGTGATCCGCGCGCGCGAACGAGCCTGCCGACAGGGCGGCATCGACGTCTGCATCGCGGTCTTGACGCCGGGCGGAGCGAGGGACTATCTTCCCTTTCGAGACGCAGTCCAGTACTGCCCTCCTTCCGAGGCCCGCGCTCCGGTGCGGGCTTTCGTGTTTTCGGGGGGCCGTGGATGACGTATTTCGCCTATCTCGACGAGTTCGGTCATGTCGGCCCCTATGTGGCCCGGACCGACCCCAAATACCGGGAGAGCCCGGTCTTCGGCCTCGCGGGCTTCGTCCTGCCGGCCGACGAGGTGCGCGGCTTCGGGACCTGGTTCTACCAGCGCAAGTGCGAGCTTCTCGCCTTCGAGATCGGGCGCTCGGAAAAACACCCGGCCGAGTGGGAGAAGAAGGGGTCCAGCCTCTACACGGCGACCAACGTCACCCGCTATCCCGAGCTGCGCCGGTTCACCAACCGGCTGCTGAACAGGATCGAGGCGCTCGGCGGGTTCGTCCTCCATGTCGGGATACGCAAAGACGGCCTCTCCGGAGAAGCACGATCCCAACCGCCTTTATGCGCGGGTGTTTCTGGAGGCGATCAAGCGGATCGACCAGTTCTGCGCCGAAGACTGCGATCCGCCGGAGGAGTTCGTGCTGATTCTCGACGAGCACAACCAGCGCCCGGCGCAGGCCGCGCAGAGCATGTACGCCCGCACCGAACGGCGGCGGCATCTCATCGAGCCCCCGTTCCATGTCGAGAGCCACCGCTACCAGACGCTCCAGGCCGCCGACTGGATCTCGGGGCTGGTCGGACGCTTGGGCGCGGCCTGGGCCGAGCCGGCGGTCTGGCCCGAGAACGAGGTGTTCCGCCGGTATTTCGAGCACCGCATCAACCGCGTGAGCCGCCGTAGCGGTATTCGACGATAACGGTCTATGTCTCCCTTACCGTTCGAATTTGACTGTGCTTAGGATGAGCTCCAGAGCTTTCTCCAGTTCCGACTCCTTCTTGTGTTGCGTGTTCCGTGTAAGATGTATCTCCAACAGTCGATTATCCCCCAAAGGCACGTATATAAGATCTACTTTCTTCAAGCCATGCTCTTGACCTTTTATCTTTCCAGCAATTCGAAATCCTGATCTACCATCAACAAATATCTCCCTATTTTCGACACTTCCAAATTGCGAGATTGTTCCTTCCCACAAATCAGTCGTATTCGTCTGAAACTTCTCCCAGTTCCTTCTATACTTCTCATCCAAAATACTCACATGAAGTTGTATTTGTGCATCTTTGCCGCTGATATGCTCCAAAGTCATGTCGCCCAAGCCAGCTTCTGCTGCCTTCGTTGAAATAGCCCAACCCTGCTTGGGAAATCTGAACCATAGGTTTGCCTGCTTCCAATGGTATTCGACAAGCTCCTCATCCTCTTGCGTTGACCTTATGAACAATCCTGGCGTACGATTCGCATATCCTTGACCAACTATAGATTCTTCTAAACTCTCAACTGCCTCTATAATCCGTACCGTTCCACTTTGCACCATACCCGCAACTGCTCGTTGCTCAGTAGGAATAGACGTAAGGTAACCTGCTACCAAAATCGCCACCACCACATCAATTGGTCCGCTAGACAACTGCTGCGCTTCACCAGTAATTTCTGCATAACTCTCTGCAAGATATTCACGAACAGTAAATTCATCCACGTCGGTGCCAATTATCCGCGCTGATGCAAGCAGCTTCAGATTCTCTGTTACTTGTCTATGGTTTAGCCACTTCCTCAATGCCGGCTTCTTCAGAAAGTCGGGTGCAATAAACGAGTGTTGAAATTGCACAAACAAGTTACGCCACCAATCGGAAGCGTCTTTACGCTGGTGAATCCTCTTCATGGTCTCCGAGAGCAAATCATCCATGATGGATGGCAAACATGTTGCTGGCACCAGTCCAGCTTTTCTCTCTGCCCTCAGCCGGGCGCATTGTGCGTAAATGCTTTTTGCAAGCGGCTGTAGAGCACTTGCAAGCACAGACAGATCCGCTTCATACGTCATGGGTCAACACTCTTTGTGGCTCCAACACCGCAATTGCTTGGCCGGAAGAACATTGGAAATCCCAAAGCATCCTCTTTCTCGTGTTGTACTGGTCCCTGCTCTTCGATCACCAGCATCCATTGGATTGGACGCCAACGCGCGGATGCGCCGCTCAGCCTCCGGTTCTGGTATTCACCACGTCCCTCAGCGCCTTGCCCGGCTTGAACGTCGGCAGTGTCGAGGCTGCTATGGCCACGCGTTCGCCCGTCCGCGGGTTGCGCCCGGTGCGGGCGGGGCGTGCCCTGGTGCCGAAGACGCCAAACCCCGAAACCCTCGCGTCGTCGCCGTTGGCCAAGGCCTCGGCGATGACGTCGAATACGGCATCCACGGTGCCCTTGGCCGCGGACGACGCCAATCCCGTCCGTTCGGCGACGCGCCTTTCGAGCTCCGATCTGTTCATGGGGCACCTCCCGCATCCCGGTTCGCCATCGGCGGTTTCGATCCCTATAGCGGGATCGTCGGCGCCCGGCAATTCACCCGGTTCGCGTCATTCCTCATCCCCCTGCCGCAATTCGCGGACTTCTCTGCCGCCGCTGGGCATAACGATCTGCCGGATCCGTAGCGCGAACTGCAAACGATATCGGCGTTGCGCGATCTTCGTCGATCGGATCAATGCAGCGTCGCCTGCCCGATCCCGGCTAGGGCGGGATCGAACTCCAGGAACCGGTCGAACAGCGGGGTCTTGCGCCACTCGCCGTGGCCCCGCCGCGTCGCATCCTCGCCCCGGCATTCGACCAGCCCGAACCAGCGCAGCGGCCGCAGCACGCGCACCACGAACAGCACCGGCGCCACCCAGTCCGGGTTGCGCAGTACCGCCTCGTCGGGCAGCACGCTCAGCCGCATCAGCGTCCCGGTGTCCTGCCACCGGTCCCCGGTCGTTGACAGCGACCACAGGGCCGGCCCGATCAGCCCCTGGGGCCAGGAGCCGCACTCGGGCTCCCCGAACAGGTCGAGGCTCACTTCCCAGAAGCAGTTGCGGAAGAAGTTCGCCTGAAGGCGCTCGCGATGCCCCTTGAGCGCCCGGCACCCGGTGGCCCCGACCCGGAGCCTGCCCTGCTTGCGGATCAGCAGGCTCTCCATCGTCACCAACTCCCTGAGCAGCCGCAATTCCTCGACGTGACCCTCGCGGAGCTGCTTGCCGGCGCGCCATTTCTCCTCGAACAGGCAGCCGGGCCAGTCCATCGCCGCGCGCATCGGCGTCACCGTCTCGCGGGTCAGGTTGCCCTTCGCGGTCAGGGCGAGTCCGTCCGCCGCCTCGGCGGCGCGCATGAGCACAAACGCGTTTTGCAGCATCGGCGATCCCGCGATCTCGTCGTCCGTCAGGTCGATCGCGAGACGGATGGCACCGTCGTCATAGGGCGGCTTCCCGAGCAGCGAGTCGATGCGGCGGTCCAGGTCGGCACCACGCCGCCCAGCCATTCCTCGAAGACCGGCGGCATGTCCGGAATCTTCAGCATCCTGCCCCCCCTTCCGCCTGCGCGGCCTCCGCCGCACGGGGCCGCGCGGCATTGCCCGCCCGGAACCGGCATTCCTCACCGGTCGGATCGGCCGCGTCAATCCCCCGGTCGCCGCGGGAGCGGCCCGCCCGGTTGGGCAGCGCCGTTCCGCTGCCGTCCCCGGCAACCGGCGGGCGCACCGCCCGGAGGCGGAGAGGAGCCGTTCGAGGCCGGGCGCGGGCAGGCGGCGGGAGAGCCGGCTGGGCCGCGCCGGTGCAACCTTCCATGGAGACAGGCATGAACTTCATCGCCCCCAGGGCCGAGCCGCGCATCCGGGAGATCCCGCTGAGCCGGCTTTCGCTCGCCCCCGAGAATGTCCGCAAGACGCCGCCCGATCCCCGGGCCGACGCCGAGCTCAAGGCCTCGATCGCCGCCCTCGGCCTGCTGGAAAACCTCGTCGTCCGCGCCGATCCCGGATCGAGTCCGGGACAGGCTCCCGATGAGGATGGCGGCGAACGCTTTGCCGTGGTCGCCGGCGGACGCCGCCTCAAGGCCATGCAGGCGCTGGTCGAGGACGGCGTGTTCGACGCCGACCATCCGGTGCCCTGCCAGGTCCGGGACGGCGACACCGAGTCCGGCGAGGTCTCGCTCGCCGAGAACGTCATGCGCGTCGCCATGCACCCCGCCGACCAGGTGGTCGCTTTCTCCGAGCTCGCCAGGGCCGGCCAGTCGGTTTCCGCTATCGCCGCGCGTTTCGGCGCGTCCGAGCGCGTCGTGGAGCAGCGCCTGCGCCTCGGCAACGCCGCGCCGGAGCTGCTGGACGCCTACCGGGCCGACGAGATCGACCTCGAAGTGCTGAAGGCCTTCGCCGTCACCACCGACCGCGAGCGCCAGATGGCGATCTGGGAACAGGTCTCGGCCCAGGGCTACCGACCGTCCGCCTGGCAGGTGAAGCGCCTGCTGACCGAGGAGCGGGTTCCGGGCGCGGCCGCCATCGCCCGCTTCGTCGGCGTGGAGTCCTACGAGGCCGCCGGCGGGCAGGTGCTGCACGACCTCTTTGCCCATGACGACGAGAGCGGCGTCTGGTTCGAGGACCCGGTGCTGCTGGAGAAGCTCGCGACCGAAAGGCTCCGGGCGGCGGCCGACGAGCTGGCGACCCGCTGGAAGTGGGCGGCGGCGATGATCGAGGTGGCATGGCGCGACACCGCCAGCTACGGCCGGATCGACCCGCAGCCGGTGGAGCCGAACGCCGAAGAGCAGGCCGAGATCGAGAAGCTGGAAGCGCGTCAGGCCGAACTCGCCGAGCTCGACGACGACGAGTGGACCGAGGAGCTGGCCGGCGAGTCCGAGGCCGTCGAGGCCCGGCTCAGCGAGATCGAGCGCGCCATCGACGCGCGTGCGGTCTTCCGGCGCGAGGATCTGGCGGTGGCGGGCTGCATCGTCACCATCGGCCATGACGGTGCGATGCAGGTCATCCAGGGCCTGGTGAAGCCCGAGGACATGCCGAAGCCGGAGGAGACCGGCGAGAGCGGCGCGGCCGCCGGCAACGGCCATGATCCGCACGCCGCCGCCCCGGGCGCCCATGTCGGTGTCCCGGGCATGTCCCCGCCCATGGCGTCGCCGAAGGACCGCGAGGCCGAGGCGCGCAAGGAGGCGGGCGTCGGCATCGGCCTTGCCGACGATCTGCGCCATATCCGGACGGCGCTCATCAAGGCGTATCTGGCCGGCGACTTCGGAGCCGCCTTCGACCTGATGCTGTTCCAGATGGGCCGGTCGGTGTTCACCACGGGCTACATGCCGCATGCGCTCGACATCGCCTTCCGCGAGACTGCCGACCGGCCGACGGTGCGGATGAACGACGCCGATTTCGCGGACTGGTCGCCGGGCGAGGCCATGATGGCGGACTGCTCCGGCCTCTCGCTCGACTGGCTGGAGATCGGGGACGACGGCGAGTCCTTCGCCGCCCTCCGGGCGCTGCCCGTGGCCGACAAGCAGGCGCTGTTCGCCGCCTGCGTCGCGCGCACGGTGAATCCCCAACTCGCCTTCGAGCCCCAGGCGCGGCCCGAGCTCGAGGCCACCGTCGCGCGGCTCGACATCGACTTCGCGAGCCATGTCCGCCCGACGGCGGCAATGCTGTGGTCGCGGATCGCCAAGGCGCGCATCCTCGACATCGCCCGCACGGTGTTCGGCATCGCCTGGGCGTCGGCGCGCGCCAAGACCAGGAAGCCCGTGCTCGCCGAGGCGATGGAGGCCGCCTTCGCCGCGGGCGACAGGCCGGTCTCGCTGAGCGCCGGGATGCACGCCGCGGCGCTCGCCTGGACGCCGCCCGGCTTCGCCGCCTTCGACACCGGGCGCATCGGAGACGATGCGGACACCGGCGAGCCGACAGCGGATGCTGCTGAGGCCGGAGAGACCGCCGCGCCGGAGGCGCCGGAACCGGCTGGCGACACCGGACCCGCATCCACGAATGCGCCGCCGGCCGAGGGCGGCAATGGTCATGCCGCGCCGGCCGAACCGGAACCGGAACCGGCGGAGTCGGCGCCCGATGCGGGCGATGCGGTAAGTGGCGATGACGCTGCCGGTCCCGGCGCCGGTGCCGACGTGCCGGAGGATCTCGCCGCTGCCATCGACGCCGCCAATCGCGTGCCTACCGCCGATGGCGGGCCGCGCGTCGTCGTTGCCCATGTCGTGCCCGGAACGGATGCCGGATCGGGTGAGCCTGCCCCGGCCTGCGAGCCAGGGGGACAGGCTTCCGATCCGGCGCCGGCCAACGGCCACGATCCGTCAGGGGACCCGCTGGAGATCCCGGAGTTCCTCCGCCGCGTCCGGTAGGCGCCTCACCGCAGCTTCGAAACGCCCCGCCGGCGGTAGCCACCCGGCGGGGCGCTTCGTTTCCGCCATCCCGATCAGGAGGAGTTCCCGAATGAACCCTGTTGCCGCATCGCCGCTGGCGACGATCCGCGCGCGCATCCACGAGAGCGCCGTCAGGCGGGTCACCCGCGCCTATGGCGGGACGCTCGCCGACATCTTCACCGAGGCCCTGCAGAACAGCCGCCGGGCCGGCGCCGCCCGCATCCGCATTTCGGTGGCCGCTCTCACCGGCCGGCCATCCGGCGCGCAGACCGACATGGGCGCGCCCTGTTTCACCGTCACCATCGCCGATGACGGCATGGGCATCGCCGATCCCGCCGTCCTGCTGAGCTTCGGCGAGAACGGCTGGGACGACGCCCTGGTCCGGCGCGAGGACGCCGCCGGGTTCGGCTTCGCCAGCCTCGCGCGCCGGGGCTGCACCGTGTCCTCGCGGCCGCGCTCGCAAGGCGGCGAGACCCTGCCGGGCTGGCAAGTCTCGCTGTCGCCGGAGCATTTCCTGGGCGAGGCCGAGGCCGAAGTCCATGCTGACGAGGCCGCGTCGTTTCCGCACGGGACCTCGATTTCGTTCCGTGCGACCGAGGCCCTCGCCGCGATCCGCACCGCCGCCGAAAACGCGGCCCGGCATTACCCGCTGCCGGTCGTCTTCGAGGACGGCGCAGACGGTGAAGCCTCACCCGAACAGTTACCGCGCCGCGCCTTCCTCGACGGCGCCGTTCATGCCGAGCCCTGGCGCGGTCTCGTGTTCGGCGTCTTCCGCAACCGGCATCCCGGCTACAACGACCCCGACCTCAATTTCCACGGCCTCGCCCTGCCGGTCCGCCTGCCCACGGTCGAGACCGTCCATGGCGCGACCTGGACCGCGCGGGCGGACATCGAAGACTGCCCGGATCTGGAACTTGTCCTGCCGGCCCGCAAGGAGGCGGTCGAGAACGGGTTTCTCGGGGAGATGCGCGCGGCGGCCCGGCTCGCCATCTACCGCGCCATGGCGGCCGAGCCTTCGCCGCGCCCCGCCTTCGAGGATTGGACGCGCGCGCGCGAGGCCGGGATCGAGATCGCGCCGCCGCCAGCCCTGCTGCGGCCCTGGCGGCCCTCGGTCGCGAACGTCAACGACTGGCGCGATCCGCCGAAGCCGGCCGAGGCCGGTCACGACGCGCTGGTCATGGCCTGCGATCCCGAGCCGCCCGAGGCGCAGGCGCTCTGGCGCGCCGCCGAACGCGCCGGCGTCGCATCCCGCCTGTTCGAGGCCGACCGCAGGCTGGAAGGGTATGGCTGGTACGACGCGCTCGACCGGGTGACGGCCGTGAATGTCCGGGTCGCCGCCGACGGCGAGTGGATGGCGATCGGCGACTATCCCGTCCCGGAGCGGCCGGGCCTGCGCGCCGCGGTTCTGCCGGCCCGCCCTGCCGCGATCCGCATCGAGCTCACCGTGCGTCCGCCGTCGGGACCGCCGGCCACGCTCGACCTCGCGACCGACCTCGCCTTCGCGGGCGAGGCCTGGAGCTGGGTCGAGGACGCCCTGCCGCTGGTCACGGCGGACAGCGCGCTCCAGCCGCACGAGCTCGCCGGGCTTCTCGCCGCCGGCTTCTTCTCGCCGTCCGAGGAGGCCGACGCGGACAGCTGGGAGACCCAGCGGGAGCGCTTCGACGAGTCGGCGCTGCACCTGGCGACCAGGCTCCTGCTATCGGACGACGCGGCCTGCCGGACCTCGCTCGCCGAGGCCGTCCGGCGCGAGCTGCTCTGGCTCTGCCCGCAGGACCGCGCGGTCGATATCCGCATCCGCCGGCCGGACGTCAGCGTCACCCTCGAAGACGCCGCCCCGGCCCGGTAGCGCCCGGTGCCGTCATCCGATCCACCCGCCATCCACGAGGAGGCCACCACCATGACCTTTTCCGCCGCCATGCCGCAGACCCTGACCGACGAGGCGCAGAAGCGCGCCATCGCCAACGCCGTCTGGACCGATCTGCTCTGGCTGATGCCGTCCGACCGCACGGTCACCGTGACCGTGCAGGACGGCAGCGTCGCGGTCGATCTCGGCCCGCCGCCCCCTGCACCCGTCGTTCCGGCCCACTGAATCGGAGGCGCGCCCGGCGCCGCGCCGGCCGAACCGCGCCGCCAAGAGCGGAGGCCGGCCTGTCGCGGGTGCCGTCCGGGCGGGGCGCGGGAGCGTCCTGCCTGGCCGGTCGACCCTTCAACCCGCAGGGAGGCCGCCCATGGAACTCGTGACCCCGGAACTGCGTGAGGCGCTGCTCGCCAACGGCAGAACCCCCGACAGCGATCCGGTCCCGCCGCTCAAGCTCTTCAACCCCGTCGGCGCGGGCATCTGGCTCGTCACCGAACTCGACCCCGACGACCCGTCGGTCGCCTTCGGCCTGGCCGATCTGGGCTTCGGCTGCCCGGAGCTCGGCAGCTTCAGCCTCGACGAGCTCCGCTCCTTCCAGGGCCCGTTCGGCCTCGGCATCGAGCGCGACCTCTGGTTCGAGGGCCGCTGGCCGATTTCGGTCTACGCCCAGGCGGCCCGGCAGGCCGGGCGCATCGTGGAGTCCGGACCGGAACTCGACGAAGCCGCCTCCGGCCGCGCGAGTCCCGTCGAAGCCTGACCGCATTCCGCACCGCCGTTCCGCGCCCCGTCCCTGCCTGCCCCGTCCTCCGAGCCGGGGGCCATGCCGGGCGGGGCGCTTTCGATTCCAAACCCGGAGAGACCGCCCATGTCCGATACCGCGATTGCCATCGCGCCCGCCGAGACCCCGCCGCCGATGCACCCGATGGACCCGCGCCGGGGCGAGAGCCTGACGCCGATGTTCGGCGCGTTCCTCTGCTGGCTGCTTCGCCTCGAACCCATGACCGATCCGGCGATCACCGGGATCGCCATCGCCGGCGACTCGGTGCTGGCCGCCACCACCGGCAGCCCGTTCTTCGACACCCATCTCGGCTCGGTCGAGGACTTCGAGCGCAACCTGCGCGGCTGGGGCGAGGCCTGCGGCGCCGACAGCGCGACCGTCGACGGCCTGGTCGCCCGGATGCGGAGGTGCGGCCGATGACCTTCCCCGATCTTCCTCCAGGCTACGACCGCCACCGGGCCGCGCTCGATATCGTCGATCCGGGCGCGTGCAACCCCTCGGGCGTGGCGCTGGCGCTGCACACCGCCTGCCGGCAGGCCATCGCCGAAGGCGTGCCGCAGCGCGACGACCCCGCCGTCCGGCTGATCGGCCTTCAGCTCGCCTTCCTGCTCGGCGTCGACCGCGTGCTCGACGGCGAGGAATACAGCCGGCTGGTCGAACATTGCCGCGCCCGCGCCGAACAGCGCGAGGCCGCCGGCGCACGGGAGATTGCGGCATGAGCCGGCAAGATTTGACCGAAGCGGGCTTCGGCGAACTCCCGCTGCTCGACGTCCCGGCGGCGCCGGTATCGGTGCGGGAGGCCGCGCGCCGCCGCCGGCTCCAGGGGCGCCTGCTGCGTGCCGGCCGCGAGGCGGTCGACGACGGCGAGCTGCTGGAGCTTCTGCTCTCCGGCCGCCGCGGCATCGCCGATAGCGGCGAGCTTGCCGCCGCCCTGCTGGCGGTCTTCGGCACGGCGCCCCGCGCACTGGCCGCCCGCCCGGACCGGCTGCGCAGCGTGCCCGGCCTCTCCGACGACGCCA
>VXNK01000065.1 GCA_009840595.1 Rhodospirillaceae bacterium
TTTTTCGGTTTTGTGGGTTTGTTGATTTTTTTTTATTTTGTGTCTGTGCGGCGGCGGCGGGGGGCGCGGTGCGGCCGGGCGGGGGGGGGGCCCCCGCCCCCCCCCCCGTCCGCGGCCGGCAGGAATTACCAGCCCTGCTTGACCTTGACGGGTTTCGCGCCCGGCCGCCCGGTGCTGCGGACGCCGTAGAACACGCCGTTCTGCCACTGGCCGACGGTCCAGAACTTCTCGCTGTTCTGGTTCTTGTAGGTCACGTCGCCGATGACGGTCTTGAAGGTGTTCTTCTTGATGTAGTCGATGACCGCCTTGCGGTCGGTCGAGCCGACGCCCTCGATGGCCTGTTCGAGAATCTGCAGGCTGGCGTAGGTCACCGCGCTCGCCCAGTAATCGGGCGACTTGCCGATGAATTTCGTGTGGGCCGCGAAATACGCCTTCATCTCGGGCGTGTCCGGGTTGATGCCGCCGGCGCCCAGATTGCCCTCGATCGACTTGCCGAACTTGGCGGCGTAGGCCGGGAAGCAGGTGGCGACCGCGGTATAGAAGACCTTGACGTCAAGGCCGGCGATCTTCGCCTGCTCGGTGAGCGCGAAGGTGTCCGGCGGATAGGACCAGGCCACGAAGGCGTCGGGCTTCGCCGCCTTGGCCGCCTTGACGACCGGCGACAGGTCCTGCGTGCCCAGCGGATAGGAATTGTCGTACACGATCTCGAAGCCGGCCTTCTTGAAGATCGGCCGCGCCGCGTTCGCCAATTCGATGCCGAAGGCGTCGGCGACGTTGACCATCGCGACCCGGTTGCCGATCACGCCCTTCTTGCGCATCTCCGTCAGGATGTCGGCGACGGACCCGGCGAATGTCGTCGTCGAGCCGAGCATGAAGAAGATGTTCGGGTAGCGCTTGGTCAGGACCTCGATCTTGTCGGATATCGCGGAGACCGCGAGCTGCGGATAGCCGTAGCGCGCGAAGATCGGCGCGGTGGCCAGGTTGAACCCGGTGCCGAAGGGCGCGACGATGAAATCGACCTTGTCCTGGGTCGCCAGGCGCTGGATCGCCTTGATGGCTTCGCCCGGATTGGTCCGGTCGTCGTATTCGATCAGCTTGATCTTGGCCTTGCCGCTCTTGAGCTTCAGGCCGCCGCGGGCGTTGACCTCATGGACCCACAGCCGGATGTTCGGCCAGTGGGTCACCGCCGCGCCGCCGGCCAGCGGACCGGTTTTCGGCGCCGATGCGCCGATCTTGATTTCGGCCGCGAGCGCGCCGCCGCCGCCGACAGCCGCCGCCATCGCGAGTCCGGCGAGCGCTGAAACCAGATGTCTGACCATGTCTACCTCCCAGGCAGGTTGTCGTCATTGACGCCGCCAAACGGCATCTGCGCCTCGTCGTGCACCGTCGGCGCATTGATGTGGCAGATACCCGATTCGATCCGCTTGGCGACATCGAGCGCGCGCAATATCGCGGACGAAAACCGCTGCGGCAAGGCCGTATTCCGTATCCATGACAGCCACCCCGTCGAGGACGCCGAGCGCATCGGCAGTCTCGTCGCCGAGGCGATGGCCGATACCGCACCGCGGCGCAATGCCGTTGCGCGGTGCAAGGCCGGTCGGCTATCTCAGGGCGCACCTCTTTCCGCACCTGTCAGGAACCTCATGCCCGATTTTGCCATCCCGGAACAGGTCCGCCCGGAAGACGGCCATGTCGGCCGCCGCCTGCCGCGGATCGAGGACCGCGCCCTGCTGCGCGGCGAGGGCGGCTTCGTCGACGATGTGCCGGCGAAGAAGGGCACGCTGCACGTTGCCTTCGTGCGCTCGCCCCACGCCCATGCAGAAATCGTATCCATCGACGCCGGCGCGGCGCTCGCCCTGCCGGGCGTCTTCGCGGTCGTGACCGGCGCCGACATGGCGGCCGAGACCGATCCGATGATCGTCGGCTTCGAGAACCCGATCGATTATTACGGCCTCGCCGTCGGCAAGGTGCGCTATGTCGGCGAGCCGGTGGTCGCCGTGGCCGCGGCCGACCGCTACCGGGCGGAGGACGCGGCCGACCTGATCGAAGTGACCTACGATGTGCTGCACGCGGTCGTCGATCCGGTCGCGGCGTGCGCGCCGGACGCGCCGAAGCTGCACCCGCGCAGCGACTCCAACTGCGTCTCGAAGCGCCACTTCGTGCACGGCGACCCGGACACGGCCTTCGCCGAAGCCGAGCGCACGACGGAACTGACGATCCGCTATCCGCGCAATTCCATCACGCCGATGGAGACCTATGCCGTCGTGGCCGAGGCCAACCGGGAGACCGGCGGCTTCGACGTGCTGTCCAACTTCCAGGGGCCGTTCTCGGTCCACACGGTGATGGCACTTGCTCTGCGCATCCGCACCGCCGCCCTGCGCCACCGCAGCCCGAAGAATTCCGGCGGCAGCTTCGGCTCCAAGCTGACGATCTTCCCCTATATCGTCGTGCTGTGCGTGCTCGCCCGCAAGGCGCGCCGGCCGGTCAAGTGGATCGAGGACCGGCTGGAGCATCTCTCGGCGTCCAGCGTCGCGCCCAACCGGGTCACGAAAGTCGAGGCCGCCTATACGCCGGACGGCACGGTGACCGGCCTGCGGCTGACCCACTGGGACGACCACGGCGCCTATCTGCGCGCGCCGATGCCGGCGCCGATCTACCGGATGCACGGCGTCTCGACCAACGGCTATTTCATCCGGCATCTCGAAGTCACGAACCACATCGTGTCGACCAACAAGTGCCCGACCGGCGCGGTGCGCGGCTTCGGCGGGCCGCAGCTCTATTTCGCGGTCGAGCGCACGATGCAGCGCATCGCCGTGCTGACCGGGCAGGACCCGCTCGACGTCATCCGCAGGAACCTGATTTCGGCGGAGCAATTCCCTTACAAGGCGATCGCCGGCTCGCTGCTCGATTCGGGCGACTACCGGCGGACCGTCGAGGAAACCGTCGAGCAAGGCGATCTGGCGGCGCTCAAACGCAGGCGCGACGCGGCGCGCGCCGAAGGCCGGCTCTACGGCATCGGCTATGCCGCCTGCGTCGAGCCCAGCCAGTCCAACATGGGCTATATCTCCACCCTCAAAACCGGCCTGGAGCGCGAGCGCGCCGGGCCGAAGGACGGCGCCGTCGCCTCGGTTACCGTTTCGGTCGACGCCCTGGGCTCGGTCAACGTGATCGGCGATTCGGTGCCCCAGGGCCAGGGCCACCAGACGGCGCTCGCCCAGATCGTCGCCGACCGGCTCGGCCTGACGCCGGACGATGTCGTGGTCTCGCTGGATACCGATACGGCCAAGGACGGCTGGTCGATCGCCGCGGGCAACTATTCCTGCCGCTTCGCGCCGGCCTCCGCCAGCGCCGCCCACCAGGCGGCGACGCGGGTGCGCGAGAAGATGGCGCGCATCGCGGCGGCGAACCTGAACGTGCCGGCGGACGAGGTCGAATTCACCGACGGCAAAATCCACGCCGCCAACAACCCGGACAACGCGATTCCCTTCTACCGCATCGGCGGACTGGCCCACTGGTCGCCGTCCAGCCTGCCGGACGATGTCGAGCCCGGCCTTCGCGAAACCGCCATGTGGAACGCGCCGGAGCTGACGCCGACCACCGCGAAGGACGAGATCAACACCTCGCTGGCCTACGGCTTCGGCTTCGATTTCTGCGGCGTCGAGGTCGAGCCGGCGACCGGCTCGGTGACGGTCGATAAATACGTCTCCGCCCACGACTGCGGCACGATCCTCAATCCCGGCCTGGCCGAGGGGCAGATCCGCGGCTCCTGGGCCTCGGCCTTCGGCGCGACCTTCCTGGAGGAGTTCCGCTACGAGGACGACGGCACCTTCCGCTCCGGCACCTTTGCGGAATATCTGGTGCCGACGGCCGCCGAGCTGCCGGACATCCGACTCGTCCACCCGACGCCGCACCCGTCGCCCTACACCCGCCTCGGCGCCAAGGGCATTGCCGAGGGCAACCAGTATACGACGCCGGTCTGCATCGCCAACGCGGTGGCCGACGCGCTGGGCGTCGAGGATATCGAGCTGCCGCTCAAGCCGGCGAAGGTGCTGGAGTGGGTGCAGGCGGAAGAGCCGCCGCCGTCGGCCGCCGTCGCGCCCGAAGGCGCCGCCGGAGAACCGGCGGGCCCGACCGTCGAGGGTTCCGGTGAAATGCAGGTGCCCGCGCCGCCGGAGCGGGTCTGGTCGATGCTGCTCGATCCGGAGCGGATGGCGCGGATCGTGCCGGGCTGCGAGCGCCTGGAGGCGGCCGGCGAGAACGGTTTCGCCGGCGCGGTCGTGCTCGGCGCCGGTCCGGTCAGGGGCCGGTTCGAAGCCCGGATCGACCTGACCGATCTGGAGAAGCCGCACCGCGCCCGGCTGGCCGGCACGGCCGACGGGCCGCTGGGCTCGTCGCGCGGCGAGGGGGCTTTCGAACTGATCGCGCAGGGCGGCGGCACCCTGGTGCGCTACCGCTATTCGGTGGAATTGACCGGCAAGGTCGCGGCGGTCGGCGGGCGCATGGTCCGCGGCGCGGCCCGGCAGCTCATCGACCGCTTCCTGCGCGCCCTGGTCCGCGAGGCCGGCGGCGATGCGGATCCCGGTACCTCCGGCGGCCTTTCCGCCCGATTGAAGCGCTTGGTCGGAGGCCGGGCATGAAGCCGGCGCCGTTCGACTATGTGCGCGCCGAATGTCTCGAAGAAGCGGTCGCGGCGCTCGCCGAGCATGGCGACGAGGCCCGCATTCTCGCCGGCGGCCAGTCGCTGATGCCGATGCTCAACATGCGCCTCGTCCGCCCGGAAGTCCTGGTGGACATCGGCGGCCTCCCGGACCTGGCGCAGATCGAGGACGAGGGCGAAACCGTCGCCATCGGCGCGGCGGTGACCCAGGGCGGCCTGGCGGACTGGCCGGGCCTCGCATCCGCCCTGCCCGTGGTTGCCGCGGCGCTGCCCCATGTCGGCCACTTCCAGACCCGCAACCGGGGCACGGTCTGCGGATCGATCTGCCATGCCGATCCGTCCTCGGAACTGCCGCTCTGCCTTGCCCTGCTCGGCGGCGAAGTCGACCTGCACAGCGCGCGCGGCGTGCGGACGGTTCCGGCGGACGAATTTCAGCAGGGCGTGTTGACGACGGCGAAGGAACCGGATGAACTGGCGGTGCGGGCGCGCCTGCCGAAAGCGCGGCAGGGCGAGCGCTTCGCCTTTCTGGAGTTTCAGCATCGCCACGGCGATTTTGCCGTGGTGGCGGTCGCCGCAAAGCGCAGCGGCGACGCGGTCAGCCTTGCGGTCGGCGGCGTCGCGGACCGGCCGGAGGTCTGCCGGTGGGACGCCCTGCCCGGCGACGCCTTGGACGACGCGCTCAACGACCTCGCCTGGGCGCTCGGCGGCAGCGACGACATCCACGCCACGGCGCGCCACCGCCGGCAGCTCGTGCGCCATCTGGGCAAACAGGCCATCGAAGCGACCGCGGCCGGGGGAGCCGGCGCATGAAGCGGCTCGACCGCAGCGGCCGCCATCCGGTGCGCATCGTCCTGAACGGCATGCCGGAGGAGGGTTTCGCCGAGCCGCGCATGCTGCTGACCGATTTCCTGCGCCACGAGGTCGGCGCCACCGGCACCCATGTCGCCTGCGAGCACGGCGTCTGCGGCGCCTGCACGGTCCGTATCGACGGCAAGGCGGTGCGCGCCTGCCTAGTGCTGGCGGTCCAGGCCGACGGCGCGGAGATCGAAACCATCGAGGGGCTCGCCGAAGCCGACGGTTCCTTCGGCCCGCTGCAGCAGGCATTCCACGAGAATTTCGCCCTGCAATGCGGCTTCTGCACGCCGGGCTTCCTGATGTCGCTGAGCGAATATCTGGAGAAGAACCCCGATCCGACGGTCGAGGAGATCAAGGTCGCTCTGAGCGGCAATCTGTGCCGCTGCACCGGCTATCACGAGATTATCAACGCCAGCCTGGACGCCGCGCGGGCGCTCCGGGAGCGGCGCGGACAAACGGGTTGAGAGGCACCATGCGCGCGGTTCTGGTCAACGAGTTCGGCCCCATCGAAAGCCACGCCATCGCGGACCTGCCGGACCCGGAACCCGGCCCCGGCGAGGTGCTGATCGAGAACCGGGCCATCGGGATCAATTTCCCGGATACCCTGATGCTCCGGGGCAGATACCAGAAGCGCCCGCCGCGGCCCTTCGTGCCCGGCCGCGACTGCGCCGGCGTCGTCCGGTCGGTCGGCGACGGCGTGACCCGCTGCAAGCCCGGCGACCGGGTCGTGGCGCAGGTGTTCAAGGGCGCCTTCGGCCAGCTCGTCCCCGCGCCCCAGGAGCGCTGCTTCCCGCTGCCGGACGGCGTCTCGTTCGAGGACGCTGCCGCCATGATCACCGTGTTCAACACCGCCTGGGTCGCCATCGACATGCGCGCCGGCGTGCAGCCCGGCGATACGGTGCTGGTGACCGGTGCGGCCGGCGGCGTCGGCTCGGCCGCCATCCAGCTGTGCAAGGCGCGCGGTGCGACGGTGCTGGCCGCCGTATCCAGCGCGGAGAAGGCGAATTTCGTGCGGGCCTGCGGTGCCGACGCGGTTATCGACACCAACGCCCCGGACGTCGACGCCCTCAAGGCCCATCTCAAGACCCAGGTCGCGGCGGCGACCGGCGCGGCGGAAGGCCGGGGCTGCGACGCCGTAATCGAGACGGTCGGCGGCGACCTGTTCGAAGCCAGCCTTCGCGTGCTGCGCTTCGCCGGCAAGCTGGTGATCGTCGGCTTCGCCGGCGGCACGATCCCGGCGGCAAAGGCCAACTACCTGCTGTACAACAACCTCACGGTCATGGGCGCGCCGCTCGATATCCAGTTCGACATGGTCTACGCCGGGATGGAAAAGGGCGTGAACGCCTGGCTGGCGCTGCTTGCGGCCGGCAAGCTCGACTCCCTGATTACCGCGCGCTATCCGCTGGCCGACTTTGTCGAGGCGTTCGGCGAAATCACCGGCCGCAACGTCATGGGCAAGATCGTGCTGGACCCGGCGGCGGCGTAGGATCGGAGCCATGGACCTCCCCCGCAACAGTTTCAAGCACGCCATCGCCGAAAGCCGGCTGCAAATCGGGCTGTGGAGCACGCTGGGCAGCACGGTCGGCGCGGAGATTCTCGGCGACAGCGGCTTCGACTGGCTGCTGCTCGATACCGAGCACTCGCCGAACGAGCTGCCCGACCTGCTCGCCCAGATGCAGGCGCTCGGCCGCAGCGCGACCTCGTCGATCGTCCGCCCGGCCTGGAACGACCCCGTGCTGATCAAGCGCATCCTCGATATCGGCGCCCAGAGCCTGCTGCTGCCCTATGTCCAGAATGCTGACGAGGCGGCGGCGGCCGTCGCCGCGACCCGCTATCCGCCGGCCGGCGTGCGCGGCGTCACCGGCAGCGGCCGGGCCGCGCGCTACGGCCGGGTCAAGGATTATGCCCGGCGCGCGCATGAGGAGTTGTGCGTCCTCGTGCAGGTCGAGACCCGGCCGGCGCTCGGCGAACTGGAGGCCATCGCGGCCGTGGAGGGCGTGGACGGCGTCTTCATCGGCCCGGGCGACCTCGCCGCCTCCTTCGGCGTCGTCGGGCAGCCGGGCCATCCGGACGTCCAGGCTGCGATCCGGGACGCCGCCGACCGCCTGAAGGCCGCGGGCAAGCCGGCCGGCATCCTGACCGTCAACCCGGACGAAGCCCGGCGCTACATCGACTGGGGCTTCACCTTCGTCGCCGTCGGCATCGACCTGCTGCTGCTGGCGAAGGGCGCCGACGCGCTGCGGGCCGGCTTCGGCGAGTGCGATGGATAGCGCCGCGAATGCCGGTACATAGTACGATGTCGAACCGTCAGCGGGGCGAAAGTATGTCCAGCCGCAACATCAAACCGTTGATCCCGAATGCTTGGTATATCGCCGCTTGGTCGGACGAATTGCCGGAATTCGAAGCCGGCGGAAAGCCGTTGGCCCGGACCATCCTGAACCGGCCGCTGGTGCTGTTCCGCGGCGCCGATGGCAGGGCCGCGGCGCTCGAAGACCGGTGCTGCCATCGTGGCGCACCGCTGTCCCTCGGCATGATCGTCGATGACGGCCTGCAATGCGGCTATCACGGCATGACCTTCAGCGGCGACGGCCGCTGCACCGTCAATCCGGGCGAGGATCCGTCGGACCATTGGGTACAGGGCTTTCCGGTCGCGGAGAAACAGCGGGCGGTGTGGATCTGGATGGGCGACCCGGCGTTGGCAGACCCGGCCGATATCGTCGAATTCCCGTGGCACGACCGGACCGGCGAATGGTGCTTCCGCTACAGCTATATGCCCATTGAATGCAGTTTCATGCTGGTCATGGACAATCTGATGGACCTCACCCATCTGGGCTATGTCCACGGCCGGACCATCGGCGGCACGCCGCAATTCCATGTCGCGGCCGAGCAGGAGACGAAGCGGACGGAAAACGGCGCCCGGATGGTGCGCTGGACGATGAACAGCCCCCCGCCGCCGACATTTTCCAAGGCGATGCCTTTCAAGGGCATGATCGACCGTATGGCGGACTTCGAATATGTTGCGCCAGCCTCCGTGATCCAGTTCACAACGGCAATGGATGTCGGCCGCGGGGCCCGCGAAAATCCGGACCAGCCGGGCGCACTGCGCATCCGCATCCTGCACCACGCCACGCCCGAAACCGAGACGACCTGCCATTATTTCTTCTCGGTCGGCAACGGCTATCGGCTGAACGATCCGGACGCCAACCGGGACCTGTTCGACGAAATCTACCCGACCTTCCTGGAAGACAAGGCGATCATGGAGGGCCAACAGCGGGTCATTCTGCGCGATCCCGAACGGCCCCTGCTGATCCGCGAACACGATATTGCGGTGGCCTACGCCAACCGGGCCCTTGCCGCCTTCGCCAGGCGCGCCGCGGCGCAAGACCGGCAACCGGCGATGGCCGCCGCTGTATGACCCGGCGGCAGCGATACGAACCTTCGGGCAGCGCTTTCCCGCAGCGGCCGGGCGCACCGGCCAGTTGCCCGAAGCGGCAACGCCATTCCTTCCGATCTACCCCATTCCATCGACGCCCATGACCATCGACCCCCAGATCGAGTGGGTTCTCGACCTCATCGAGAAATCGCCCTACCCGCCGGTCTACACCCTCTCGCCGCCCGCCGCCCGCGCCCAGTATGACGAGACCGCCGTCAAGCTCGACATCGATCCGGCGCCGATGGACTCGATAGTCGAGATCGCCCTCGGCCGGGAGAGCCGGTTCGTCCGCACCCGCCTCTACACGCCGAAGCAGACGGGAGAGCCCGATCCGCTGCTGGTCTGGCTCCACGGCGGCGGCTGGACCATCGGCAGCCTCGACTCCTACGACCGGACCTGCCGCGGCCTGGCCGCCGGGGCGGAATGCCGGGTGCTCTCGGTCGATTACGCGCTGGCCCCGGAGCATCCGTTTCCCGCGGCGGTCGACGACGTGCTGTTCGTGTGGGAGACGCTCCAGGCGCGGACGGAGGACTACGGTATCGACCCGGCGCGCATCGCGGTCGGCGGCGACAGCGCCGGCGGCAACCTCTCCGCCGTGCTGTGCCACGAGGCGCGCAAGGCCGGCCTGCCGCTGCCCTGCTTCCAGCTGCTGATCTATCCGGCAACCGACATGACCGGCGGCTTCCCGTCGCGCAAGGCCTACGCCAACGGCTACCTGCTGGAAGCGCCGCACATGAACTGGTTCGGCGACGGTTATGCCGGCGCGGCGGACCGCACCGATCCGCGCATGTCGCCGCTGCGCTATGAAGATTTCGCCGGCCTGCCGCCCGCCGCGGTCCACACCGCCGGCTTCGACCCGCTCCAGGACGAGGGCATCGCCTATGCCGACAGGCTGGAGGCCGCCGGCGTGCCGGTCGTCAAGCGCCACTATGCCGGCCTGATCCACGGCTATTTCAACATGGGCGGTGCGGTGCCGGCGGCGAAGGCGGCGTTCGACGACGCCGTCGCCGACCTGCGCGCCGCGCTGCACCCTGAACTGCATCCTGCGGCCCGGAGCGCCTCCGCTTAGGATTGAACCGGCGCAACGACGAGCGAGCCGGGCGTCCCGGTTGGAAAACTCTCGGTCGCGCTTCGCAGGTCTATCGGTCAACGGCGCACAGACTGGCCCTTTCTCGCACGAGCCAGTTCGAGGAAGCGGGCCTTGATCTGCGCGAACAGTCCCGGCGGGATGAAACCGTAGCTGAAGGTGTCCGGCCGGCCGGGCAGCGGAGACAACCCGCCATTGGGCCATTCGTCGATATTGTGTTCCGACACGATCACCCAACCCGGCGTGTCGTCGAGGCCGAGGGCCTGTCCGACGCGCGCCGGGATCGCGATGCCCACCGTATCGCCCGCGGGCGGCGTGTGGGTGATCGGCAGCAGCACGACATAGCGCGGACGAACGGACGGATCGGTGGCGGCGACCAGACAGGCCGGCCGGGTCTTGCCCTGGTCGCGGCCGGCGGCGGCCTCGTGCGTCCAGAGATAGTCGTAGCGGACGATCAGGCCCGGCTCCGGATCGGGCAGCGCCACGGTCCTGCTCTTATGTCAGCATGTCGTCGAGCGGCTTGTGCGCCACATCCATTTCGGCGCGCTCCACCGCGTCGATCACGACATCGGCGGCATCTTCCGTGCGATGGCTCCGCTGCGCCGAAGCCCGAAGCCAGTCATATTGCTCCGCGGACATGAGCACGAACTCGCGGCGCCCGTGCCGGGTTATCTCCACCGGCTCGCGCTGCGCTTCGTGCTGGAACCGGCCGAACTTGCGCTGGAACTCGAGGGCGCTCACCGTGGGCATGGCAGAGTCCTCAGGCCGTGGGGATTTCACTCAATATACGTATAATCCGTAGAAATGAAAAGGGACGGGATTTCGTCACTTATCAGCTTCCAGGACCGGTCCCGGATGGACAACCTGTCGAGAGATCGCAGCTAGCCCCCGACGAAAGCGCCGTGGAAGCCCAGCGGCAGCGGATAGGGCAGCCAGGCCTGGGCGACCGGGCCAGCGGAAACCGCCTGCGCATCGAACGCCGATAGCCCGCTGACGCCCTTCTTCCAGTCCAGCACGGTGCCGATCAGCCAGCCGTCGTCCTCGCTGCGGCCGCCGGGTTTCGGGACGAAAATATGCTCCTCCGGAATCTTGCCCGGCCCATAGTCGAAGCGCTCCGCCGTACCGCGTTCGAGATCGCGCTTGACCACGGTGCGGAAGTGCCAGCCCTCCGGTTTGTCCGGGGCGCCCAGCGTGTAGACGAAGCGGTGCCGCCGGCCGACGACGGCGGGCGCCACCTTCGCGAACTCCGCTTCTTCCGCCCGGCTTTCGATCCGGCCGTCGCCCTTCGGCGGCAGGACGATCTGCGCGTAACGCAGCGGCGCCGAGGGCCGGAATTCGCCCTTCATCACATAGCGCAATGTCTCGGTGAGGATGCCGGGGTCGCCGGCGAGGCAGTGGTCGAGCCGGATCGTGCCGTCGGCCTCTTCCCAGGCGTTGCCGTAGTGGAAGCCGAAACAGGCCGGCAGCGCGTGCCAGCGACGCCTGTTGAAATCTTCCTTGTCCACCACGAGGACGCGGGTCTCCGCCTGCGGGTCCCAGACATGGGCATCGAGGATGCTGGTCCGTTCCGCTCGGCCGGGATCGAACAGGAAGGGTTGGATGAGGATGACCAGCGACTTGTGCGTGACGACGAAATCGTGGATCAGCCCGATCGGCCCGGCATCGACCAGGGCGGCTTTCGCCAGCCTGCCGGCGCGGTCGATATGGTAGAGCACGAGCGCCGGCCGCGGCAGCAGGGCGCAGCCGATGTTCCACAGGGTGCCGTCCGGATCGACCTTCGGATGGGCGGAAAAGGGGACGCCGGCAAGCTGCGGGCTCCAGCTCTTGAAGCCCGAAGCCGCCAGCGTCGCTTCGTCGAGCCGCGTCGCCGAGCCGCCTTCCCACAGCGCCAGCAGTTCCCCGCCATGATGCAGGACGGAGATGTTCGCGGCGTTCAGGCCGTCCGGCCCGCGGACCGGCGCGGCGCTCTCCAGGTGGGTGCCGTAGCCGTTGTACAGCCGTTTGCCGGCCGCGTCCTCGCGGTCGAGTTTCGGCGTGCGGATCGTCCGGCCGCGATGGGCGATCCGGCCGCCGTCGATGGCGAACTCCTGGATCATGCCGTCGCCATCGAACCAGTGGCGGCAGCGCCGGCCGAACCGGTCGTGGATCGACGGCCCGTTGCGGAAAAAGCGGCCCTTCAGCCCGGCGGGCCATGCGCCGGTAACGGCGAGCGAGCCGGTATCCAGCCGGTCCGGCGGCGTTTTCCAGCCGAGCAGCATCGGGTT
>VXNK01000015.1 GCA_009840595.1 Rhodospirillaceae bacterium
GCGGGAGGGTGGGCGCCGTCAGCTCATCAGGTTGGGCAGCATCAGGGCGATTTCCGGCACGGCGATGATCAGGGCGAGCCCGATCAGGCTGGCGACGACGAACGGCCAGACGCCGGCGAAGATCGCCCAGATCCGCACGTCGGTCAGCACCGTCTTGACGACGAAGACATTCATGCCGATCGGCGGCGTGATCAGGCCGATTTCGACGATGATGATGGCGACGATGCCGAACCAGATCAGGTCCACGCCCATCGGCTCGATGACGGCGACGAAGATCGGGATGGTCAGCAGCAGCATCGCCAGGCTGTCGAACACGCAGCCGAGCAGCAGGTAGATCACGCACATCGCCAGCACGACGCCGACCGGCGAGAGTTCGAAATACTCGATCGCGCTGACGATGCCGTCGACCATGCCGGCGAGGTTGGTGAAGTTGGCGAAGATCAGCGCGCCGAACGCCACGACGAAAATCATCGACGTCGTGATGCCGGCCTCGATCAGCGGCTCGACGATGGCGCGCCAGCTGAATTCCCTGCGGCTGTACAGCGCCATGAGCAGGAAGAGCAGGCCGGCGGCCGCGCCGATGCCGGCGGCTTCCGACGGCGTGAACACGCCGAGATAGATGCCGCCCAGGATGATCGCGAACAGGACGATCACGCCGCCGACGCTGACGAACAGTTCGGTGACATTGTCCGGCCGCTCGACCTCGGACCGCGGCGCCAAGGACGGCTTTACCCGGATCACGGCCACGATGGAAATGATGTACAGGACGGTCAGGAGAATGCCGGGAATGACGCCGGCGATGAACAGCTTGCCGATATCGCTTTCCGTCAGGATGCCGTAGATCACCATCGGCACGCTGGGCGGAATCAGGATGCCGAGCGTGCCGCCGGCGGCGATCGAACCGGCTGCCAGGCTGTCGGCATAGCCGTAGCGCTTCATCGACGGCATGGCGACCTTGGCCATCGTCGCCGCGGTGGCAAGGGAGGAGCCGGACACGGCGGCAAAGCCGGCGCAGGCGCCGACGGTCGCCATCGCGAGGCCGCCGGGCGCCCGGCCGAACACCATGTTGCCGGCGGCGTAGAGGCCGTCCGACAGGCCGGCGCGGTGGATGAACACGCCCATGAGCACGAACAGCGGCAGTACCGCGAGCCCGTCGTTCAGGCCCATGTCGATGATCTGCTGCCCCGCCATGGTCATGGCCGGCTCGGCGCCTTCGGCGATGGCCTCGAAAAAGCCTACGTCGTCGGCTTCGCCGCGAACATAGGCGAAGCCGATCGTGCCGACGATGATGAGCGTGTAGCCGAGCGGAACGCCGGAAAAGCAGATGGCGAACAGCGCCAGGAAGCCGACGAGGGTTGTGTCCATCGTGCCGGCTCCCGCTTAGTCGACCTGGGACATCATCGACACGCCGGCCGGCCGGGTGGCGATGCCGCGCGCCAGGAAGGCGGCAAGCAGGAGTTGGATGACGAGCGTCGCCGCCGCAAAGCCGCACATGACGTAGGCGATGGGCGCAAACGGCCAGCCGAGATAGTTGGTGATCTGCTTGGCCTCGGCGAGCAGCAGGCCCTGCTGGTACATCAGGTAGCAGATCAGCGCGAGCGCCGCCACGGAACACAGGGTGACGAAGAAGACCTGGATCTGCTTGGACCGGCCGCGGAAGAATTCCTCGAACAGCGACACGGTAATGTGGTTCCTGTTCCAGGTCACGATCGGCAGGCCGCCGAAAATGGTCAGCCCCATCAGGAACTTGATGACTTCCTCGGCCCCCGCGATCGGCTGATTGAGCAGATAGCGGCTGAAGACGTTGGCGAAGACCAGCGCCATCATGGTGAAGACGGACAGGCTGACGACGGTCAGGAGCGGGATCGTCAACGCCTTCGGCAGGGCGACGGTCTTCGGCGGCGGCGTGGCGTTGTCGTTCATGCGGTGCTCCGGCGAGCGTGCTTCCGGTTCGCAGCGGTTGAGGCCAAAAGGAGCTTCAACCGGCGGCTTGCCCATTCCTGAACCGGAACGGCACTGCCGGGACAGGTCGGAAGCGGGGCGAGGTGGCGCAACAAAGCACGGCTTGCAGTCTGCCGTCGAGTCGCGTTGGCGCGTCCTCGGCCGGTCTTCTCCCGGCCAGGTTTCAGCGCAGCGTGGTGCCGCCGTCGATCGTGATCGACTGGCCGGTCATGAAGTCGCTGTCGGACGACGCCAGGAAAATCAGCGCGCCGACAAGGTCTTCGGGCTGCTGGTCCCGTTTGATCAGCCGCGCCTGGGGCGCCATTTCCATGAACCGGCCCCATTTTTCCGGGTTGGCGAGTATCTGGTCGCTCAGGACGAAGCCCGGGCACAGGCTGTTGATCTGCACATTGTGTTCGGCGAGTTCCCGGGCGAGCGACTTGGTCATGACCCAGACCGCGCCCTTCGACGCCGTGTAGTGCGGCATCATCGGCGGGCCGACATGGACGACGCCGGAGGCGATGTTGACGATCTTGCCGGCCTTCTTCTCCATCATGATCGGCGCGACCGTCTGGATGCACTGGAACTGGCCCCGGACGTTGACCTGCAGCATCCGGTCGAACTCGTCCGCCGTAATCTTCAGGAACGGCTTCGGCGTGAGGCTGGCGAAGATGGCGGCGTTGTTGACCAGGATGTCGACCGTGCCGAATTCGCTGACCGCGAATTCGGTCATCGCCTGGATCTCGTCGAGACTGGAGATATCGGCCCTGATGAAACGGGCGGCTTCGCCGATCTCGCCGGCAAGAGCCGAGCCGTCGAGGATGTCTGAAATCACCACCCTCGCGCCTTCGGCGGCCAGCGCCTTCGCATAAACGGCGCCGATGCCCTGCGCGCCGCCGGTCACGATCGCCACTTTGCCTTCGATACGTCCCATTCCTTTTCCCCCTGAACCGCTCACGCCATAAACGGCGAGAGCATTGCCGTGTCGGTCAGCCGCATGCGTTCGGCCAGCATGCGATCGGTCATGTCCTGAAGTTTCGCCCGGGCCGCCGGATCGGACCAAAGATTGTTCATCTCGTGCGGGTCGGTATTGCGGTCGAACAGTTCGCCGGTCTCTTCGCCGAGGAACCGGGTCAGCCGCCAGCCGTCGTGGATCAGCGTCCAGGTGCGCAGGCCGAAATCCATGTCGATGTGGATGGCCGGGCAATCCTCCTCGATCGTCAGGCCGGCGCGTTCCGGCGGCCGGCCGGTCGCCGCCGCGCCGACGATATCGAACCCCTGCATGCCGGCGCAGGGATCGATCTCCGCCCGCTTCAGAACCGTTTGCGCAATGTCGATGGAACCGCCCGTAACATCGGTGCGGCTGTCGCCAGTTCCGGCCGGGTCGGCCCAGATGAAGGGCACGCGGATCACGCCCTGATAGTGCAGCCCCTGCTTCAGCATCAGGCCGTGATCGCCCATGAAGTCGCCATGGTCCGAGGTGAAGACGACCACCGTGTCGTCGTCGAGGCCCAGCTCCCGCAGCCGGGCGAGGATCCGGCCGACCTGGTCGTCCAGGCAGGAGATCAGGCCGTAGGTCAGCGCCAGGATTTCCCGGGTGTGCTGTTCCCCGGCGAGAAAGCCCCACATGAAATCGTCGTGTTTCCGGCCTTCGGCGGCGTGGGCGCGCAGGGTTCGCAGATAGCGCGGCTCGTCCCGGTTGGCATGGCCGTGGGAGGCCGGCAGCGGGATATCCGCCGGATCGTACATGTCCCAGTATTTGCCTGGCGGGCAGAAGGGGTTGTGCGGATCCGGGAAGCTGCAGAACAGGAAGAAGGGATCGTCCGACCCGGCCCGTTTCTCCAGCCAGTCGATCGTCCGGTCGGCGATCCAGGTGCTGGACCACAGCTCCTCTGGCACGGCGGTGCGCCAGGCCTGCGGGGCGGTGACGCCGGCCCTGTCGAGGCCGTTCGGCGGGCCGACCTTGCGCGCAATGTCAGGGTCCTGCCGGGCGCGCCAGACGGCGTAGTCGCCGCCGACCCAGTCGCCGTGGCCGTTGGCGATCTCGACATGCTCGAAACCGTAGTAGGGCGTCGGCACCCGGTAGTCCGGGTTTTTCTGCCACTGTCCGGTCCATTCCAGATCGTAGCGGGGGCCGGTGCGCCATTCGCGGGTGGCGTTCCACAGGGAGTCGCTTCTTCCCGGCGCCTCGTCGCCGACGCCGTGCGTGGGACGCGGCCGGTCGGGGTCCGGTTCCTGCGGAATCGGCGCCAGCGCCGCCGAGATGCCCGGCCTTGCCGGCGCTTCGAGCGAAGCGTCCAGTTTCGAGATATTCTGGAAATGCGCCTTGCCGATCAGCCCGGTGCTGTAGCCTGCGGCCCGCAGCAGATCGACGAACGTGACCGCATCGACCGAAAGGGGAATCCCGTTCTGGCGCGCGCCGTTGGCGCTCGGCGTCCGGCCGGTCAGGATGGTCGCCCGGTTCGGCATGCAGATCGGGCAGGAGACGTAGAACTCGTCGAATGTCAGTCCGCGGCCGGCCAGGGAATCGATATGGGGCGTCCGGACGACCGGATTGCCGTAGCAGCCCAGATGGTCCGCCCGGTGCTGGTCGGTGATGAAGAACAGGAAGTTGGGCTTTTTCGCCATACGGCGCGCTCCCTAAAGGTGCACGGAGCCGCCGTCGGCGGCGATGGTCTGGCCGGTGATGTAGGCGCTGGCGTCCGACGAGAGGAAGACGGCGAGCCCGGTAAGGTCGCCAGGCCGGCCCAGTTCCTTGAGGCATTGGACCTCGATCATTTTTTCGCGGATGGCGTCGGTCCGGCCGGCATTCTCGACCTCGGTCTCGATCAGGCCGGGCATGATGGCGTTGACCGTGATGCCGTCCGGCCCGAGCTCGCGCGCCATCACCCGGGTCATGCCGATCACGGCGCTCTTGGAGGTGACGTAGTGCATGAAGCGGGGCAGTCCCATCGGCACCGTGCTCGACGAGACGTTGACGATGCGGCCCTTCTTCTTCGCCCGCATGTCGGGCAGGACGGCGGCGGCGCAGAGCATACCGCCGGTGACGTTGACCCGCATCACCCGGTCCCATTCCTCCAGCGGAATGTCCTCGAAGCCGCAGCGGCCCAGCGTGGTGAAGATGGCGGCGTTGTTGAGCAGGATGTCCGTACCGCCGAAGGCTTCGCGCGCCGCTGCCGCCATCGCCTCGACGGATGCCGGCTCGCCGACATCCGCCTGGACGGCGATGGCCGAGCCGCCGGCGTCCGCGATTTCGCCGGCGACCGCTTCGGCGTTGGCGCCGTTCAGGTCGGCGACGACGACCCTGGCGCCTTCCTGCGCGAAGGCCAGGGAATAGGCGCGGCCGATACCCTGGCCGCCGCCGGTGATGATGGCGGATTTACCGTCGAGCTGTGCCATGCCGGGTCTCCCTTTCTGTGCGGCGGCAATGTTCCAGCGTCGATGGAGAAAGACAAGCCGCCGCGGAACAGGGCCGCACTGCGCGTTCCGCGAACGGCGGCGGCGCTCCGGCAGTGTCTTCCGGATTGCCGCCGCCGGCCGGATACGGGCGGAAATACGGGGCGGCATTCTTCCCCGTGTACAAAACTCCCGGTGTGCAAAACCAATTTCGGCAGACTATAGTTGCGCCGGATCTGATTTGGCCTTGCAGGCTCGCATTGTTCCGGTGCCGGGCCTGCCTGTCTTTTCGGGGTATGGGCAGCCCCGGCGTTCGATCGGCAAGAGCGGTAGCCGGGAATGAGCCTGTCGTGAGGCAACCGTGGGGAATTGGGGCGGTCGCGGCCGCGGGCCTCGTCGCGCTGACGGCCGGTGTTGCGCCGGCGGCCGGCGCAGCACCGGCATCTCTTGGCCTCGAAGACCTGTTCGAGCGGTTCCGTATCGACGGCCGCAGCGTCGGCTACGTCGCCCTGGACGCCGCCACGGGCGTGGTCCTGACGGCGCGGAACCCCGATGGCGCCTTCGTGCCGGCCTCCGCTATCAAGGCGGCGACGGCGATCATGGCGCTCGAAGTCCTGGGACCGGCGCATCGCGCCGTCACGCGGCTCTACACGTCCGGGGCGGTCGAGGGCGGCGTCCTGAACGGCGATCTGATCCTGGTCGGCGGCGGCGATCCCGAACTCTATACCGAGCATTATCTTCCGATGATCCGGGCGCTGAAAGCACAGGGCATCCGGCGGATCGGCGGCCGGTTCCTGTTCGACGACAGCCTTTTCCCGGAATCCCGGACGGTCAACGCCGCCCATGACCGCGACGTCAGCTACAATGCGGGCATCGGCGCCCTGTCGCTGAATTTCAACCGGCTGCGGCTGAACTGGCAGAGGTCCGGCAAGAGCCTGCAGGTGCGGATCGATTCCAGGACCGACAAGCTGTCGGTGCCGGTCGATATCGTGACCGCCGGTGTCGCTCCGGCCGGGACGCAGGCGCCGCGCGGCGTGGTCCGGGTCGCCGGCGGCGGAACGCCGCGCTGGACGGTCGTGCCGACGGCAAAGCGGACCGGCGCGATGTGGGTGCCGGTCAAACGGGTCGGACTCATGGCCGCCCATGTGTTTCAGCGGCTCGCCGCCAAGCGCGGCATCGTCCTGCCCGATCCGGCGCGCGGTGCCTTGCCGGCCGGCGCTGCGGTCGTCGCGGTCCACCGCTCGGAACCGCTGATCGAGGCGGTGCGCCATTTCCTGAAATACAGCAACAATGTCGCGACCGAAATCGTCGGCCTGGCGACAACGCACCGGATGGCCGGCAAACCGTTGGACTTGGCGCAATCCGGCCGCGCAATGGCGGACTGGTGGCGCCGACGGCTGCCTGACGGGGACTGGACCGGCCTGCGCATCGCCAACCATTCGGGGCTGAGCCGGGAGACGCGTATTTCGCCCCGGCAGATGGCCGTTTTCCTGCGATGGGCGCGCAACCGGGCCTATGCCGGCCGCCGGCTGTGGGACCTGCTGCAACCCTATCGGGCCGGTACGGGTACGGGCCGGAAGCAAACGGCAAGGCGGCAACCGCAGGCCGGCGAGCGTCCGGCGCCTCCGTCCGCGCAAGGGTCCGGGAGCCGGACCGGCGGGAAAGACCGCGGCGCCGGAGCCCGGCCCGGCCCGGCCCGGTCGGCGGCGATGCAGGTGCGCGGCAAGACCGGCACGCTCAACCACGCCCGGTCCCTGGCCGGGTATATGGTGACCCGTTCGAAGCGCGAGGTTGTCTTCGCCGTGTTCCTCGACGACGGGCGCGCGCGCCGCGCCGCCGTCGAGGCCGGCCGGCGATACCGGCAGTTGAAGCCGGCCCGCTGGGCGTGGCGTTCCCGCGTCGTGCTCAACGGTATCGTCCGCAAAATCATGCTCGAATTCTGAGGCGCCCGCCGCCCGCCAACCCAAACTCTGGAGTCTTGCCGATGCAGTTCGGACTCGGTCAACCTGCGCCCCGGCGCGAAGATCGCCGGTTTCTCACCGGCCGCGGCAGATATGTCGACGACATGAACCTGCCCGGCGCGCTGCACGGCGCGGTCGTACGCTCGCCCCATGCCAGGGCGAAAATTCTCGCGGTCGATACGGAAGCGGCGCAGGCGGCGCCGGGCGTGAAGGCGGTCTGGACGATCGACGATCTGGACGTGGCAGGGATCGGCGACGTGCCGTGCCACACCTCGCCGGTCGTCATGGGCGAGCCGCCGCCGAAATTCTGGCCCGCCCGTCCCGCTCTGGCGCGCGGCGAGGTCCGCTATGTCGGCGAGCCGGTCGCCTTCGTCGTCGCCGGGAGCCGCGCGGCAGCCGAAGACGCCGCCGATCTCGTCCTGGTCGATTACGAAGACTCGGCGCCGGCGGCGACGCTCGCGCAGGCCGAGGCGCCCGGTGCGCCGAAAGTCTGGCAGGATGCCGAGGATAATGTGTGTTTCGCTTTCGACCGCGGCGACGCGGCGGCGGCCGACGCGGCCTTCGAGAGCGCCGCGACGACGGTTTCGCTGCAGATCTACAACAACCGGGTCTCGCCCAACAGCATGGAGCCGCGGGCGACCGTCGCCACGGTCGATCCGGCCGACGGCCGCCTGATCGTCTACACGGCATCGCAGAATCCGCACGGTATGCGGCCCGCCCTGGCAGCCGATGTCTTCGGCATCCCGGAAACCGGGATCCGCGTCGTCAGCCCCGATGTCGGCGGCGGATTCGGCATGAAGAACAACGCCTTCCACGAGGACGTCCTGGTCTGCCACGCCGCCCGGGTGTTCGCCCGGCCGGTGCGCTGGACGTCGAGCCGCGCCGAAGGGCTGCTCAACGATACCCACGGCCGCGATGTGCTGGCGGATGCCGAACTGGCGCTGGATGCGGACGGCAACTTCACCGGATTGCGCGTGCGCGCCCGCTACGCCATGGGCGCCTACCTGTCATCGGCCGCGCCCGCGGCGGCGCTCGTGGGCTGCCTGATCTACAGCGGCGTGTACGATATCCCGGCCGCCCACCTGTCGATCACCGGCTATTTCACCAACACGGCGATGGTCGGCCCCTATCGCGGCGCCGGCCGGCCCGAAGCGATCCATGTCATCGAGCGGCTGGTCGATCTGGCGGCGCGCAAGACCGGGATCGATTCCGTCGAATTGCGCCGGCGCAACATGGTGACGCCGGACCGCCTGCCCTATGCCGGCCCCTTCGGGCCGACCTACGATACCGGCGATTTTCCCGCGCTGCTGGACAAGGCGCTGGTCGCCGCGGACTGGGACGGCTATGCGCAGCGCGCGGCCGCAAGCGCGCAGGCCGGGAAGAAGCGCGGCCGCGGGCTGGCCTATTTCATCGAGACCTGCGGCCTGTTCAACGACCGGATGGAAATCCGCTTCGACGAAGGCGCGGGCGTGACCGTCCTGGCCGGCACCCACAATCACGGCCAGGGTCACGAGACGGTGTTCGCCCAGCTGGTTTCGGACTGGCTGGGCGTTCCGCCCGAACGCATCCGTTTCGAGCAGGGCGATACCGACAAGGTCGGCTTCGGCCGGGGCACCTATGCGGCCCGCAGCATGACGGTCGGCGGCAACGCCCTGCGCGACGCCGCGGACAAGGTGATCGAGCGCGGCAAGCTGCTCGCCTCCGTGCTGTTCGAGGCGGCGCAGGAGGATATCGCGTTCGACAACGGCGAATTCTCCGTTGCCGGCACCGACAAGAAGGCGGGCTGGGCGCAGATTTGCCGTGCCGCTTTCATACGCGGCGGGCCGACGGCCGCCTTCGGGCCCGGCATCGAGGCGACCGGCAGCTTCTCGCCGACGACGCCGAACTTTCCCAACGGCTGCCATATCGTCGAGGTCGAACTCGACCCGGAGACCGGCCAGGTCGCGGTCGACCGCTATACCTCCGTCGACGATTCGGGCTTGGTGCTGAACCCGCTGCTCTACGCCGGGCAGATCCACGGCGGCATCGTCCAGGGCTGGGGCCAGGCGATGCTGGAGCAGGCGCTCTACGACGAAGACAGCGGCCAACTGCTGACCGGCAGCTTCATGGATTACGGCATGCCGCGCGCCGACGACCTGCCAGCCTTCGCGCTCGACCATCTGCACACGCCCTGCGCGACCAATCCGCTGGGCATCAAGGGCGCGGGCGAAAGCGGCACGGTCGGCGCCCTGCCGGCGATCGTGAATGCGGTGGTCGATGCGCTGGCGGATGCCGGCGTGACCGACATCTCCATGCCGATGACGCCCGCCAAGGTGTGGGCGGCGCTGAACGCCTAGCCTGCCGCGCGGAGATAGCGGTTCATCTGCCGCTCGCCGAGGCGGAAGGCTCCGGTGACGGCCAGCGCCAGGGCCAGGTACAGCGCGGCGGCGTAGAGATAGACCGTGTCGTCATAGCCGCGCGAGAAGACGGAGCGGGTCTCGCCCATCAGGTCGTAGACGGTGATCGTGCTGACCAGCGCGCTGCCTTTCATCAGGAGGATGACTTCGTTGCCGTAGGCCGGCCAGGCGATGCGGATCGCGCGCGGCAGGACGATCCGGCGATAGACCGTCGCCCTGGACATGCCGCAGGCTTCGGCGGCCTCGACCTCGCCCTTCGGCACGGCGGCGATCCCGCCGCGCAGGATTTCGGCGACATAGGCCGTCGTGTTCAGGGTCAGGCCGAGCAGCCCGCAAGTTTCGGCGTCGCCGAGCACGATCCAGAGCGGGCTCTCCCGCACGGCCTCGAACTGGGCGAGGCCGTAATAGAGCAGGGCGAGCTGGACGATCAGCGGCGTGCCGCGGAAGAAGTAGATGTAGAGATAGGCCGGAACGGCAATCCAGCGCCGGTCCGACCGCCTTGCCAGCGCCAGCGGGATCGCCAGGACCAGCCCGATAAGGCAGGCGAGGGCGACCAGCTTGACCGTGATAACCGCGCCGTCGATCAGCCGGTCGCCATATCGGAGCCACAGGTCGAGCATCGGGGTCAGGCGCTCCGGCGCAGGATCCGGCGCGGCACGGCTTCGCCGGCGACGCCGCGATTGGCGTGCCGTTCCAGCCGGGCGCGGAAGACATCAGAGACGATGGTGAGCAGCAGATAGAGCACGGTCGCCGCCAGATAGAACACGAACGGGCGCTGGGTCGCCTCCGCCGCCACGCTGGTTTCGCGCATCAGTTCGTCCAGCGCGATGACGCTGACCAGCGACGTGTCCTTGAGCAGGACCATCCACAGGTTGCCGAGCCCGGGCAGGGCGAAGCGCAGCATCTGGGGAAAGCGGACGCGCAGGAAGACCTGCCGGCGCGTCATGCCGACGGCGAGCGCGGCCTCGATCTGGCCTTTCGGCACGGCCATGAACGCGCCGCGGAAGACTTCCGAGGCGAAGGCGCCGAAGATCAGCCCGAGGGCCAGCGATCCGGCGAGCCGTTTGTTGAAATCGAAGCCGCCATCGTAGCCGAAGATCTTGAGCAGCGCCTCGATCGCCGCGCCGCCGCTGTAATAGACCAGCAGGATGATCAGCAGTTCCGGGATGCCCCGGACGAGCAGGCTGTAGGCTTCGGCGGCGGCGCGCAACGCCGGCGCGCGCGAGAGCTTGGCGCTGGCCGCCGCCAGGCCGAGGGCGAGGCCGATCGCCAGGGAATAGAGCGCGATCTCCAGCGTGACGAGGGCGCCGACGACAAGCTCGTCGCCGAAACCCGTGTCGCCGAACTGGAGGATTTCGGGAATCATCCCGCCGCCTTAATTCCGGAAGTGCGGCTGCGAAAGAAAAAGCCCCCGTCCGCTGAGCGAGGGCTTACATTGTGCGTCCTGGGAACCGGCATCTAGTAGATGTCGAACGGGAAGTATTTCGCGTTGATTTTCGCGTAGGTGCCGTTCTTGCGCAGGGCCAGGATTGCGGCGTTCACCTTGGCAAGAAGTCCGGTGTCCTCCTTGCGGGCGGCGATGCCGATCTTGTCCTCGTTGCTGATCTGGCCGCCGGCCATCTCGAAGCCCTCGTTCTTCTTGACCCAGTCGTAGGACGGCAGGAGGTCGGACAGGATGGCGTCGACCCGGCCGGCCTTCAGGTCGAGCCAGGCGGCGGTCTGCTTGTCGTAGACCTTGATCTTCGCGACCTTGCGGTAATTGTCTTCGAGATACTGCGAACTGACCGTCGCGCGCTGGGCGCCGAGGGTCTTGCCCTTGATGCCGTCGGCCGTCGGCGTGAAGCCGCTGCCCTTTTTCGCGACGAATTGCAGGTAGTTCGAATAGTAGGGCGTCGAGAAGGCGACCTTTTTCTTGCGTTCCTCGGTGATCGACATGCTGGCGACGATCAGGTCGTATTTCTTCGCCAGCAGGCCGGGAATGATGCCGTCCCAGTCCTGCGCGACCAGCGTGCATTTCGCTTTCATGTGCGCGCAGATGGCCCTGGCGAGGTCGACATCGAAGCCGACCAGTTCGCCCTTGGCGTTCTTGCTGTTGAAGGGCGGGTAGGCGCCCTCGGTGGCGATCCGGATGTCGCGGGCGGCAGCCGGCGCCGAGAGCATGGCGGCGCCGACCGCGGCGGTCGCGGCAAGCAGAGCGATTTTGCGGATCATTTCTGTGAATCTCCCCGATCGAATCGTTGTTTCGTCGATTTGCCCCTCGGCTTCCCGCCGGGTTTCAGAATCGATGCCGGCGTTCCGGACCGAAGCGGCGCGATTGCATCCCAGCTTACAGCGGCCGCTACATCTGGCTAGAGCAAATCCGTCATTGAGTGAATCTTGGGGATTCCCTTCGTTTTGGGGATG
>VXNK01000125.1 GCA_009840595.1 Rhodospirillaceae bacterium
CGCCGGGCGGGGCCGGAACTGGCCGCGCCGGATCGCGTTCGCCGCCCTGGTCCTCGCCGTCTGCGGCTTGGCCGGCGGCTTCGCGATCGGCCTTGCCGTGACGGCCGCCGCCTGAGCCGGCGCCCCGCCGCCGCGCCGCCCGGACGTCTCGCGCGCCCCGGCCGCGTATGAGTTATCTCGACCGGATTCGCGAGATCAACCGGCACGATCCGGACGGCTTTGCGCCGTTCGTCGTCGACGGCCGGCGCCTCGGCGCGGTGCGCCGCGACCGGATCGGGCCGCTGCTGTCCGTCACCGCCGCCATCGTTCGGTCCGGCGACGGCGCCCTGGCCTTCGCAAACGGTCTGGACGCCGCAGGCCCGGAGGCCGTGGCGGCGCGCAACGAGGCGATGGCCGCCGCCGCGGCGCGCCTGTCCGGGGCCGGCTCCATCGGCGCCCTGCGCCGCGAACTCTATCCTGCGGCGCGCCGGTTCGGCGAGACGCCCGCTTTCGTCGTCGACCGGGCGGCCGTGCCCTTTCTCGGCCTGCGCGCCTGGGGCGTTCACCTGAACGGCTATACGCGGCGCGACGGCGGGCTGCACATGTGGATCGGGAGGCGCGCCAGGGACAGGCCGACCTATCCGGGCCGGCTCGACAACATGGTGGCGGGCGGCCAGCCCGCCGGGCTCGGCCTCATGGAAAACCTGGTCAAGGAATGCGCCGAGGAAGCGGACATTCCCGAAGCCCTGGCGCGGCAGGCCCGGCCGGTCGGCGCGATAACCTATGTCCAGCAGGCGCCGGAAGGCCTCAAGCCCGACGTGCAGTTCTGTTTCGACCTGGAACTGCCGCCGGATTTCTTGCCGCGCAACACCGACGGCGAGATCGAGAGCTTCGCCCTCTGGCCGATCGAACGGGTCGCCCGGACCGTCGCCGAAACGCGGGACTTCAAGGACAACTGCAACCTGGTCATCATCGACTTCCTGATCCGCCACGGCTTCATCCCGCCCGACGATCCGGACTATGTCGCCCTGGCCAGCGGCCTCCGTCCCTGAGGGGCGGCCGGATTCCTCTGTGAAGGGGCACCGAACGAACTCCCCTCGCCTTGGGATACTTATGCGAAAGGCCGCAAGTATCCGCCAACGGACTCTTTACTGTCCCTCCCCCTCTTCAGAGGGGGAGGCCCGGACAAGAATCGGGGTGGGGGTGGCGCGTCGCCAGACGCGCAGCGCCGCAAGGCGCTTCTGCCAGCCTCGACACGGCACCCCCATCGACCTCGCTGCGCTCGGCCACTTCCCCCTCTGAAGAGGGGGAAGGAAAAGTTTGCGGCGGCCTGGCCCATTTCGCAGAGGAATCCTCCGGGGAGATACCGGAATGGGCCGGACCGCCTATCCCGCTGCCGGCGGCCGGCCGATGGCATTTGCGGCGGTTTCGCCGGAGCGGATCGCGCCTTCGATGGTGGCCGGCAGGCCGGTGTCGGTCCAGTCCCCGGCGAGATACAGGTTGCGCCAGCGGGTCCGGGCGCCGGGGCGCAGCCGGTCCTGGGCCGGGGTCTGGGCGATGGTGGCGCGTTTTTCGGTAATCACCCGGCAGGGCGGGACGGGGCCGGACGCGCCGGTCGCCCGGCGGATTTCCTGCCAGACCGTGCCGGCGAGCCGGTCGTGGGGCAGGGCGGCCTCGGCGACCCCGGCGCTGATGGTGACGGAGAGCACGTCGCCGCGCAGGAACAGCCATTGCGCCGTTCCGCCGATCAGGCCCAGCAGCGGCAGGCCGCCGGGAAGGGCGACCCCGTCGCCGACGACGTAATGCAGGTTCACGATCGGCCGGTATTCCGCCGGCGTCGCGACATCCGGGAACAGGGCGGCGCAGGCTGCGGGCGGCACGGCGCTCACCACCGGTTCGCCCGGCGCGACCGCGACCGTCTCCCCGCCGGCGTTCAGCGCGGATACCGCGGCATCGCCGAAGGACACCGACCGGACGCGGACGCCGGGCCGGAACCGGCCGCCGCGGGCCTCCAGCCACGCCACCGCCGGATCGGCGAAGCTCTCCGACAGGCCGGTTCGCGCGATGCAGGGGCGGAAGGCGGTCTCGCCGCGAAACAGGATCTCCGCCATCACCGGCCAGAGCAGCCGGGCTGCGCCGTCGGCGGCCTCGGTGTTGAGCACGGCGACCGCCATCGGTTCCCAGAACCGTTCGTAGAGGCGGCGGCGCGCCGAGCCCGGCGGTCCGTCGAACAGCTCGGCGACCGTGCGGTCCCCGGCCCGGCGCAGCCCGAAGGCGGCGGCATAGTCCGCAAGGCGCGTATCCGGGACGCGCCGGCCGGGGGCGCAGACCCACCAGGGCAGCGGCCCGCGGTTCGGCCGCAGGGTCCAGCGTTCGCCCGATCCCAGATCGACGAACGGCAGGCGCGCGGGCGCGACCTCGATCAGCGGGTCCGGCGCCCCGATGTCGCGCAGCAGCGCCATGGCCGACCGGTTGCCGGACAGCAGCAGGTGGTTGCCGTTGTCGATCAGGCGGTCGAGCGCGGAATCGTGGAACGAGCGGCAGCGCCCGCCCGGCTGGCCCGCCGCCTCGAACACGGTAACCGACCAGCCCAGCCCGGTGAGCCGCACCGCGGCGGACAGGCCGGCGAGGCCGGCGCCGATCACCCAGGCCCGGGACCGTCCGGGCTGCGTGCTGCCGGGCGTCATCCGGCTCAGATCAGCCCGTAGCGCACGGCGATCCACAGTTTGCGCGGCCGCGAGAGCGACACGGGTTCGGCGTAGCGCTGCCAGCCGCGCCGCTCCAGCGCGGCCAGAATGGCGCGGTAGCCCATCATCATCATCCGCGCCGGCCGCATCGGACCGCGCCGGCACTTGCGCATGTGTTGCAGCGCCATCCGGTAGTGCTGCCCGGCCATGCGTGCGACCTCGGCGCAGATCGCCGGCAGGGCCGAGTGGCCGAGCACCGTATAGGGATCGCGCGATTCCAGGCCCTGGGCAGCGAGCAGTTCGGCGGGCAGGTAGAGCCGGCCGCGCCTTGCGTCCTCGTCGAGATCGCGCAGGATGTTGGTCAGTTGCAGCGCCCGGCCGAGATGGTGCGCCACCCGTCTGGCCCGCTCCCCCTCGGCGCCGAACGCCCGGATCGAGAGCCGGCCGACAGCGGACGCCACCCGGTCGCAGTAGGTGTCGAGCGTCGAAAGGCTGGGCCCGCGAATGTCCTCTATCGCGTCCATTTCCATGCCGTCGATGACAGCGAGGAAATCCTCCTTCTCAAGTCCGAACTGGCGCACCGGCCGCACCAGCGCGCGCAGGGTCATGATCTGCGGATCGCCGCGATAGACCCGGTCGATCTCCCGGCGCCAGATTTGCAGCCGGCCGATCTTTTCGGATGCCGGCGCGGCCGCGTCGGCAATATCGTCGACCTCCCGGCAAAAGGCGTAGATCGCGAACATCGCGTTGCGCCGGTCCTCCGGCAGGATCTTCATGGCCGCGAGGAAGCTCGTGCCCGACGCCTGGACGATGTCCTGGGCGTGGGTCAGCGCCTCGAAATCCGGCGGCGGCAGGCCCCCGCCGGCGCTATCGGCGCTATCGGCGCTATCGTCCGGGGGGCCGTGCGGCGGGCGGTCACGATCGGCGGCGGTTGCGGTCACGGAACGGGGCTGTCGGGGCGGCGGGGCCGTCACTGTTTCCGCCCGGAGTCTATCGCCGCACAACGGCAGGCGTCACGCATTTTCTGCAAAGCCTGAAGAACCGGTCCATCCTTCGGCTAACGCCTGACCGGAGTTACGAGCGTATTCGCCGGCTTCGGAATCGAGTAAGTCACGACGCGATGCTCAGCAGACGCGAAGGCAACGCCCTGCGTCGGGGAATTACCAATTAGAGGGTGACGGCCCTAGCAGGCTTTATTCAACTCAATAACAATATACCCTATCTCTTTCGCCATCCGAGTAACGCGGTAAGGTTCTGGGCGCCATTTTGCTTGCTGAAAACAACCACCCGTCGCCGCGTCCATCAAATCTAGCCTAGCTTTTCTGGTTTTCGATATGGCTCTACCAAGTTTTTTTGAGGACCCCTCTATCTGCTTGAAGTCTGATGATATTATAAGCGAAAGAGCCATCATCTTTGCCTCCAACATCTTGCGATCTTCAATATTTTTTGCGAATGAAGTCCAATACTGAGAACCTAACTCCAAGAAATCGTACAGTCGATCCCTTAGTCCCTCTACTGCTCTAATCTGTCTACCAATTCTATTTTGTAACCGATAATTCCCCAATACTATTAATACAGCTGCAATAATAGACGCAACCAGCGGCACAAGCAGCTGAAGATAGCTTACTTCATCACTTTGACACGTCATTACTTCGGCGCCGCAGCTCCTCTTCGATATATCGCTTCGCCAACAGGACATAATCTTCCAAGTCCGGGTCATCTGTTGAAATTATCAGAGATTTATCAAGGAAAGACTTGCTCATACCAGCTTCCCGCACCAACCCGCCAAACGCTTCCTCGAGGAAAGACGAACCGAATCCCGCGACGCCATCAAAGATCACATGAACTTTTTCGAATGAAGGGTCCCTTAGTGCGATCACTAAATGGTCATCCCTGAAGGCTGCACCGTTGTGCTCGCCATCTTCACGAAAGCGGCCCGCCGGAAATTTCGAGAAATCGGTTGCAATATTTATCACTTTAGTTCCTCTTGTAGTCATTGAAGGCTTAACCTCCATTCGATTAACGTCCCCTCTAGAGAGCGCCTAAGGGTTGAAAGTACTTGGGATTCGCGTTCCCCGCCGTCAACCCCTGCGGCGAAAGTATATGCTCCATTGCCGCTTATCACCCTGTACCTCGCACGATGCCCCATTTCGCTTGCATAGCGTCGAACATCCCTCTGAAGGCCGTGTCCTCTGTACTGCTCGCCGCTTGCGCTTCTAGCAAGGTCGTGGGCTGCCTGAATCATGCGCGCGTCGTCTCTCGAAATTTCGTCGGGAATCATTTCCCTGATTCGTTCACTAAACTTTCGCGGGAGTGTATTTGGAATTCCACGGCCTTGGTCGTAAATAAATATGGAAACTTCTTTTTCTTCAACGTTCCTCATCGCAGAAAGCCACCATTTTCGAACCGTAAAGGAACTCTGCCTGTTGAGATATGCATGATGCACGACATTGGTCATCGCTTCTGTTACAGCGGCAAACAATAAGCGACGACGAGGAATACTAATATAAGGATCTAAGTCGATTTCCCTTAGTTCTTCAATTACACTCCCCTCAACTTTAGACCCCGAGCGAAACTGGATATATCGAGTATTCGGATCCTGAGTGTCATTCTCTGCCAAAGATTTTGGGTATGTTGCGTTTAAGAGGTCGAAGAAGCCCATTTCTGCTAGCTTCCTGCGCACACTTTGATCCCATTCCTCTACATCAATCGCGAAAAGTCGTCGACCTTTTCTCAGGGGATGTTGATTAAATCTATCGAGTTCCGCAGCGAGAACTAAAGCCGCAGTTTCCGACAACTGGCGAATTGACCGAAAGTCAATATATTTTATCAATTCATTTCTTTCTCTAGACGAAATTCTGCGGATTTGATTTAGTACATCTACAACGCCTTCAAAGTTTGTTTCCAAAGTAAAATCTGTCGGACACAATACATAGGTTGGATAATTTATGTTGCTGTCGATAATTGAAGCAAATTCAGTCCCATTAAATCTTTTCTTGCGACGTTTATTTAATTTATAGGCATGGATACGATGCCATTTTTTTGTTTCAATTGTGGGTCTTTTCATTGGTATATTTTTGTAGATTGCCCGTACTCGATACGCCAAGCTCAGCGTAGATCGCCACTATATAGCGAACCGCTACTGGCGGCGATCAGATACCTCGAAAGCTAGCACCCTTCAAAATAGAGTCGACGAATCACTAGCCAACCCATTCACCCAATCGAAACTACATACCATGAAAAGGCGGCCTAGCGATCTTCTGGTTGGTGAATATAGTCGCCGCTTGGCCTTTGGCACGTTCCGCTACGCATTTTGCGCGACCGTCTCGATCCTGCGTTTCGTCGGCACTTGCGTCCCCCTCACGTCCCCGGCGTCGGCGTCCTCGGGCGCATCATCCAGGCCCGGCCCAGCTCGCCGAGCACGCCGCGGCCGGCGGTGAGCGCGGCGCTGGGCTTCGACAGTTCGATGCGCGCCGCCACCGGGTCGCCGGCGCGCAGGCGCTTCGACAGGGCGTGGGCCAGGGCAAGGATGGCGGCGCTCTCCCAGGCCAGGCGGCGGCTGCGCAGGGCCGGCATCAGGGGCCGGGCGTCGCGGAGCAGCGCGTCGACGCCGTCGAGGCAGCGGTCCTTCACCCGCTTCAGGCCGGGCGGCATGGCGGGCAGAGCCAGCTCCTCGACCGCCGCGCCCTCGGCCGCCATCCAGTCGCCGGGCAGGTAGACCCGGTCGAGATTGCGATAGTCGTCGGCGCAGTCCTGGAGGTGGTTGATGACCTGGAGCGCGTTGCACAGGGCGTCGGCGGCCGGCCAGGCGCTGTCCGGCCCGCCGTGCAGGTCGATCAGGAAGCGGCCGACCGGCGCAGCCGAGTGGCGGCAATAGCCCATCAGGTCGTCCCAATCGTCGTAGCGGGACTTCACGGCGTCCTGCTTGAAGGCGACGATCAGATCCCGGCAATGGCGGATGACCTGGCCGGTCTCCGCCATGGTCTCGCGGACACGGTGCGCCTTTTCGTAGGCCGGATCGCCGGTCTCGCCGGTCAGTGCGCGGTCGAACCCGTCGAGGCGGGCGATCTTGTCGTCCGGGCTCAGGGCCGGATTGTCGGCGATATCGTCGATCGCCCGGGCATAGGCGTAGAAGATCGCCACCTTCGGGCGGAGCCGCCGGGGCAGCAGGAAAGAGCCGACGGGGAAATTCTCGTCCCCGGCGCCCTTGCCCGATGGGGTCTCCGCCGTTGTCATAGGGTGCCTCGGCATGGCCCTGCCGGCGGGCCGGTCCCCGGAGGTGTCCTCTGTGGGAGCGGTCGCGCCGGGCGGAAAAAGCGACGATACGGCCCGCTACCACGTTCGCAGCCGCAAGCCAATTGCTGTAGGGAAACCGCCGGAACCCGGCCCAGGCCGAAACCCGCCGCCGACGGGAGCCCGATGCGCGTCGACGACTTCGATTTTGCCCTGCCGAAAGACCGGATCGCCCAGGCGCCTGCGCGGCCGCGGGATTCGGCGCGGCTGCTTTGTGTGGGCGACGGGGTGGGCGACGGGGTCGGCGACGGGCTGGCCGACCGGACGGTGCGCGACCTGCCGGCCCTTCTGCGCCCCGGCGACCTGCTGGTGATGAACGATACCAGGGTCATCCCGGCGCGAATTCGCGGCGTCCGCCGGGCGGCGCGCGGCGAGGCCGGTATCGAGATCACCCTGCACCGGCAGTTGCCATGCAGCAGCGAGTCTGAAACGCGCTGGCTGGCCTTCGCGCGGCCGGGTAAACGGCTGAAGCCGGGCGATACGGTCTGTTGCCCCGGCCTGCCCGAAGCGACGGTTCTGGAGAAACGGGCGGGCGGGGAAATCCTGCTCGCCTTCGAGGCCGGGGCGGCGGCGCTGCTGGAAGCCCTCGACGCTGCCGGAGAAATGCCGCTGCCGCCCTACATCGCGCGAAGCGCGGCGTGCCGGGACGACCGGGAGGATTACCAGACGATCTATGCGCGGGAGCGCGGCGCCGTCGCCGCGCCGACGGCCGGGCTGCATTTTACCGAACGGCTGCTCGAAGCGCTCGCCGCGCGCGGCATCGGCCATGTCTTCGTCACCCTGCATGTCGGCGCCGGCACCTTCCTGCCGGTCAAGGCGGAGCGGGTGGCGGACCACCGGATGCATGCGGAAACCGGGATCGTACCGGCCGAAACCGCGCAGCGGATCAATGAAGCGCGGAAGGCCGGCGGCCGGATTGTCGCCGTCGGCACGACCAGCCTGCGCCTGCTGGAAAGCTGCGCCGGCGACGGCGGCCGGGTCCACCCGTTCGCGGGAGAGACCGACATTTTCATCGTCCCCGGTTCGCCGGTCCGCAGTGCGGATCTGCTGCTGACCAATTTCCACCTGCCGCGCTCGACCCTGTTCATGCTGGTCTGCGCCTTCGCCGGCACGGCGCGGATGAAGGCCGCCTACGCCCACGCCGTCGAAACCGGCTACCGCTTCTACTCCTACGGCGACGCCTGCCTGCTGGAGCGCGAGAAGTGACCGGGTTCCGCTTCGAGCTGCGGCAGACCGACGGCGCGGCCCGGCGCGGCCGGCTGCACACGGCCCACGGCACGGCGGAGACGCCGGCCTTCATGCCGGTCGGCACGGCGGGCACGGTCAAGGCCATGCTGCCGGAGCATGTCGCGGGCACCGGCGCGCAGATCGTGCTCGGCAACACCTATCACCTGATGCTGCGGCCGGGCGCGGCCCGCGTGAAGGACCTGGGCGGCCTGCACCGCTTCATGGACTGGCCCGGCCCGATCCTGACCGACAGCGGCGGCTTCCAGGTCATGTCGCTCGGCAGCCTGCGCACCCTTTCGGAAGAGGGCGTGACCTTCCGGTCTCATATCGACGGCAGCGAACACACGCTGACGCCCGAAAGCGCGACGGGAATACAGGACGATCTGGATGCGACGATCTCCATGGTCCTCGACGAGTGCACGCCCTGGCCGGTGGAAGAGGCTGCCGCCGCCGACTCCATGCGCCTGTCCATGCGCTGGGCAGAGCGGAGCCGGGCCGCCTTCCGCGCCCGGCCCGGCTACGGCCAGTTCGGCATCGTCCAGGGCAGCGTGTTCCCGGACCTGCGCGCCGAATCCGCGGCGGCGCTGGCCGCCATCGGCTTCGAGGGCTACGCCGTCGGCGGTCTGGCGGTCGGCGAGGGCCAGGCGGCGATGCTTGAGATGCTCGACACTACGACGCCGGCCCTGCCCGGCGACAAGCCACGCTACCTGATGGGCGTCGGCCGGCCGTCGGACATTATCGGGGCGATCGCCCGCGGCATCGACATGTTCGATTGCGTCCTGCCGACCCGGTCGGGCCGCACGGGCAAGGCCTTCGTGCCGGGCGGCGAACTCAACATCCGCAACGCGCGCCATGCCGGGGCGGACCGGCCGCTCGATCCCGATTGCCCCTGCCCGGCCTGCCGGCGCTTCAGCCGGGCCTATCTGCATCATCTGTTCAAGGCCGGCGAGATGCTCGGGCCGATCCTGCTCACCTGGCACAACCTGCAGCATTTCCAGGACCTGATGCGGGACATCCGGTCCGCGGTCGAGACCGGCAATTTCGCGCTATACAGCCGGGAACATGCCGCGGCCGAGGCGGCCTTCGATCCGCAGGCCGCCTGAGCGCCCGCCGAACGAAGACGCCGAAGGGGCCGTCGAGAATCGTCATGTCAACGCCGACCGAAGTCCATACGCTCACCCAGTTGGGCCAACCGACGGAAATCCCCGCCTCGCCCGACGAGGCGGTCATCGAATCCGTCCCCAATCCGCATCCCGGCAAGACCTATCTGGTGCGTTTCGTCTGCCCGGAATTCACCTCGCTGTGCCCGCTCACCGGCCAGCCGGATTTCGCCCATCTGGTGATCGACTATGTGCCGGACGAGCGGATCGTCGAGAGCAAGTCCCTCAAGCTGTTCCTGACCGCCTTCCGCAACCACGGCGCCTTCCACGAGGCCTGCACGGTCGGCATCGGCGCGCGGCTGGTCGAGGCGCTGGCGCCGGCCTGGCTGCGCATCGGCGGCTACTGGTATCCGCGCGGCGGCATGCCGATCGACGTGTTCTGGCAGACCGGCGAACCGCCGCCGAGCCTGTGGCTGCCCGACCAGGGCGTCCCGCCCTATCGCGGGCGCGGCTGACCCGGCAGCCCGCCGGACCCCGAGGGATGAGCGCCGCCGCCGAAATCCGGGCCGAGGCGGCGCGCGCGGGCTTCGACGCCGTCCGCTTCACGCCGGCCCGGCTGCCCGCGGCGGCCGGCGACGATCTCGACCGCTTCCTGTTGCTAGGCTATGCCGGCGACATGGGCTGGCTGGCGCTGACCCGGGCCCGCCGCCGCTCGCCGGAGCGGATGTGGCCGGATGCGAAGAGCGCCATCGTGCTCGGCGCGAATTACGGTCCGGCCGGCGACCCCCTCGCCATTCTGGCGCGGCGCGACCGGGGCGCGATCTCCGTCTACGCGCAGAACGACGACTATCACGACGTCGTCAAGAAGCGGCTCAAGGCGCTGGCGCGCCGGATCGCCGGGCGGTTCGACGCCGAGGTCAAGGTCTTCGTCGACACCGCGCCGCTGATGGAAAAGCCGCTCGCCGAGCAGGCCGGGCTGGGCTGGCAGGGCAAGCACACCAATCTGGTCTCGCGCGACTTCGGCAGCTGGCTGTTCCTCGGGACCATTCTCACCACCCTCGACCTGCCGGCGGACCCGCGGGAAACGGACCATTGCGGCTCGTGCCGGGCCTGCCTCGACATCTGCCCGACCGATGCCTTCCCGGCGCCCGGCGAGATCGATGCCCGGCGCTGCATCAGCTACCTCACCATCGAGCACAAGGGGCCGGTCCCGCGCGACTTGCGGCCCGCGATGGGCAACCGGATCTACGGCTGCGACGATTGCCTGGCGGTCTGCCCGTGGAACAAGTTCGCCCGGCAGACGGAGGAGCCGGCCTTCCTGCCGCGGGCCGGGCTGACCGCGCCTCGGCTGGCCGAACTCGCCGCGCTGGACGACGCCGGTTTCCGCGCCCTGTTCCGCAAGTCGGCGGTCAAGCGGATCGGCCGCGACCGCTTCGTCCGCAACGTATTGATCGCCATCGGCAACAGCGGCGATGCGGACCTGGCCGCGTCAGCCGAAGCCTTGCTGGGCGATGAGTCGGCGCTGGTCCGCGGCGCGGCGGTGTGGGCGCTGCGGCGGCTCGATCCGGAGCGCGCGGCGACGCTCAGGGCGACCGCGGAACCGGCGGAGACCGATCCGGACGTCCGCGCCGAGTGGGCGCCCCTCGATACGGCGCTTCGCGCCTACTCGGGATGAGGGGGTGTAATGTATTCCCTCTAACTCACCCTCACCCTGAGTAGCCCCGGCCCCCGGCCGGGGCGTATCGAAGGGCGGGGCGTATCGAAGGGCCCGCCCTGAGCCTGTCGAAGGGGCCGCTTACTCCGCCGCGACGGCGACGCCGGCCGGGCAGGTGACGCCCGTGCCGCCGAGGCCGCAATAGCCGCCGGGGACCTTCGCGAGATACTGCTGGTGGTAGTCCTCGGCATAGAAGAACTCCGGCGCGTCGAGGATTTCCGTCGTGATGGCGCCGTAGCCGGCGGCGGCGAGCCGGTCCTGGAACAGCGCCTTCGTCGATTCGGCGAGCGATTTCTGTTCCGCCGTCGTGCAGTAGATGCCGGAGCGGTACTGGGTGCCGACATCGTTGCCCTGGCGCATGCCCTGGGTCGGGTCGTGGTTTTCCCAGAACAGCCTGAGCATTTCTTCGGCCGGGATCAGGTCCGGGTCGTAGACGGCGAGCACGACCTCGTTATGGCCGGTCATGCCGCTGCACACTTCCTCGTAGGTCGGGTTCGGCGTCTCGCCGGCGGCGTAGCCCGCCGCGGTCGTGAAGACGCCCGGCGCCTGCCAGAAGACCCGCTCCGCGCCCCAGAAACAGCCCATGCCGACGACCAGCATTTCCATCCCGTCCGGGAAGGGCGGCTTGATCGGGTTGCCGTTGACATGGTGCAGATTCTCGACCGGCATCGCCTGCGCCCGCCCCTTGAGCGCCCGGCCCGGCGCCGGCATTTCCAGCTTGCGTCGCGGGATGAAGAACATGGCGGGGGACCCCGGAAGCTGTTTTCCAACGATAGGACATAGGCGGTCCGCGCCGAATTTACCATCGCCCGTGAGTTGCTTCCTCTGCAAAATGGCGCCTTCAGAATCCCCCTCCCCTTGGGGGAGGGGCTAGGGGAGGGGTCGTTCGGCGGCGCACCGACGTCCGATCCCGGCACCTCGCCAGTGTCGGCAGGGGGGGGGGGGGGGGCCCCCCCCCCCCCCCCCCCCC
>VXNK01000078.1:0-39964 GCA_009840595.1 Rhodospirillaceae bacterium
TCCGCTCGTCCCCACGGCGCGGCGGGGCGCGCGGGGCCGCGGCCGGGGGCGGAGGATTGTCGCACTCAAGCGCGGCCCCGACCCGGCCCCGGGGGCGCGCCCCACGGCGCGCCGGCCGTGGCCTTCAACCTGACGGTGCTCAGCCACCTGATCGGCACGCCCTGGCAGCCCGACCTCGCCGGACGGGTGCTGATGGTCGAGGATATCGACGAATACATGTACCGGCTCGACCGTGCGCTGTGGCAGGTCCTGTCGGCGCCGGGCATGGAGCGGATCGCCGGCCTGCGCCTCGGCCGCTGCGGCGAGATCCCGGAGAACGATCCCGATTTCGTCCTCACCGAAGAGGAGATGGCCCGGGAACGCTGCGCCGCCGCCGGCGTGCCGTATCTCGGCCGCGCCGATATCGGCCACGACGCCGGCAACAAGCTGGTGCCGATGGGCGGCTGAGGCCGGGCTACTGCGCGGGCGCGCCCCAGGCGAGGCGCGCCGCATGGCCGACCGGCCGCACCTCCGCGTTTTCCAGCAGGCCGCCGTCGCGCAACGCCCGGTGGGCTTCCGGCAGGTTGTAGTGCGGCAGCGACGGGTAGAGATGGTGCTCCAGGTGATAATGGACGTTGTGGGGGAAGATCAGCCACATCAGCCATTTCGGCCCGAGATTGGTGCGCGCGTCGCGCCAGGCGTCGCCGGTCTCGGTCGTCATGCCATGCTCGAGGATCGAGCGGAAGCGCATCAGCGGCTGGAGCAGGAACCAGAGCGGGATCGCCCAGAGCAGCAGGTATTCGGTGAAGAAACCGAAGGCGAGCGCCGCGGCCGGCAGGGTGAGATGGAAGCCCGCCACGACCCAGCGGTCGTTGAGCGCGTCGCGGCGCAGCCTGGGCGAGGTGTCGCCCAGCGGGTCGCTCTTCGCGCCGTCGAGCCGGGCGGCCGAGGGCGCGCCCCAGAAATAGGCGTAGGTCTTCCAGGCGGTGAGCCCGGCGACGTCCCGGAGCAATTTGCCGGCGAGATAGGCCCGGCCGCGCGGATAGCCGCCGTGGATCGGGGTGTCCGGGTCCTGCGCGCCGAACAGGTGGTTGTGGTGCAGCCGGTGGATCACCCGGTAGGCGAACATCGAGATGCCGACCGGCGCCGCGCAGAGCCGGCCGACCAGGTCGTTGAGCCAGCGGGTCTCGTAGAGCCGGTAATGGACCGCTTCGTGGGAAAGCACGAACAGCGCTTGGGCCCGGGTCGCCAGCAGCACCATGCAGGGCGCGACGATCCACCATTCCGGGACCAGGACGGCGAGGGCGAGCAGCGCGGCGATTTCCAGCCAGGTCTGCAGCACCGACAGGGTGGAGCGCAGCGGGTCGAGCCGCGTCAGTTGCTTGATGACGGCGGGGTCGAGGCCGCGCCGGTCGCCCAGGTCGTCGCGAAACTCGTCGCCTGTGGTCTCGGCAGGTCGCGGCGGCGGGGCGTTCATGCGCTCAGGATAGCGGAAACGGGCGGTTCGCCGAAATCTATTCCTCGCGCCACGGATTGACAATCGCCGCACCGGTTCCGGCGAAATCCCGTCATTTTCGGGACAGGTCGAGTTTCGACAGATCGACCGGCGCGTTGAACAGCCAGTCCTTGAAATCCTTGTATTCGGTGTATTCGGTCGCAGTTTCACGGCTTTCCGCCGTCTCGCCGATCCCGGCTTCGAGGCGGTCGAAGTCCGCTCGCGAGACGATCACTGCACAGTCCTTGCCGCGCCGGGTGACGAATTGCGGCCCTTCTTGCAGAGCCCGCCGGACCAGTTCGCTGAACCTGGATTTGGCTTCCGACATTGACCAGATCGTTGGATTAGCGTTCGTACCCTCCGCTTCTTGCCCATTCACGACCATACTACACCCCCAGCGCCGCCCGGAAACGCTCCGTGAGCAGCACGCCGTCGCGCGGCGGCAGGACGAGGTCGTGCGCCGCCGGGTCGATCTTGAGCGTGACGAAGACCGGGCCGCGGGCGCTTCGGGCGAGAGAGACCGCTTCGTCGAGCCGCGCCGCGCTGCCGACCGTCGCGACGACCGGAATGCCGCTCGCCTTGGCGACCCCCGCCAGGTTCGTGCCGCGGCCGGTGTTGCTGCGCTGCATGCCGGTTTCGCCGTAGCGCTCGTTGTCGAGCGCGACGATGGCGAGGTTGGCCGGCCGGCGCGCGCCGACGGCGGTCAGGCTGCCCAGGCCCATCAGCATCTCGCCGTCGCCGGTCACGACCAGCACGCGCCTGTCCGGCTGCGCGATCGCCAGGCCGAGCCCGATCGGCACCGCGCCGCCCATGGCGCCCCACAGCGGGAAGGTCAGGTCGTGGTCGCCGGCAGCGGTGCAGTCCCAGGCCGGCGCGCCCAGCCCGGCGACGACGAGCAGATTTTCGCCGCGGTTGTTCAGCAGGGCCTTCACGGCGGCGCGGCGGTCAAGCATCGCTCTCTCCCGCGCCGTGGAAGCCCTTGAAACCGATCAGGGACTGGGCGAGCTGGATGCAAATCCGCCGGTCGCCATCGAACGCATCCGCCCCCGCCTGCGCCAGCGCCGGCCCGACTTCGGCCGCATCTTCGACCCGGCGCAGGTCCACGCCCATCGCGTCGAGCAGCGCGGGCATCGCCCGGCCGGTCGATTCCTGCCACGGGTTGGTCTCGCCCGGCTCGCCGCGCATGGTCACCAGCATGAGCAGCGGCATGCCGCAGACCCGCGGCAGGCTCAGCATGTTCGGGATGTTGCCGACGCCGGACGACTGCATGGCGGCGAGCGCGCGCTGGCCGCCGAGCCAGGCGCCGCAGCACTGGGCGATGGCGTCTTCCTCGGTCGCGACGGAAATCATCGCGATCCCGTCCTCCGCCGCCGCGAGGTCGAGAAACCGGGTCAGTCCGGCGTCGGGCACATAGGCGATCTGCCGGACGTCCAGCGCACGCAGGGCGGCGACGGCGTCGGCGGACCAGTCGGCCGCAGCGGGGGGATCGGTATCGGTCAAGGGTCGATGGCCGGATGGGGGTCGGGTATTGGCAGGCCGGTTAATCCGCCGTTTCGGCCGGTTTCGTCAACCGGGCTTTGAGCCGGTCCAGTCCGAGCACCGTCAGGCCGGCGAGCAGGCCCCAGAAGGCCGAGCCGGTATCCAGCAGCGAGATCCCGGAGGCGGTGACCGCCAGCGTGACGATGGCGGCGAAGCGGTCGGTCTCGTCGCGCAGGGCGCTGCCGGCGGCGACGACCAGCGGCGAGATCAGCGCCAGGCCGGCGATCGTCGCGATCAGGGCCGCCGGCAGGCTGGCGAACAGGGCGACGAAGGAGGCGGCGAACAAGCCGAGGAACAGATAGCCCAGGGCATAGACCGGCCCGGTCAGCCAGCGTTTCGCCGGGTCGGGATGGGCGTCCGGCGCACAGCAGATCGAGGCGGTGATCGCGGACAGGTTGGCCGTGTGCGCGCCGAACGGCGCCGTCGCCGCCGAGGCGAGCCCGGTCACCAGCAGGATCGGCCGGGTCGGCGGCGCGTAGCCGAACGAGCGGAGCACGGCATAGCCGGGCAGGTTCTGCCCCGCCATGGTGACGAGATAGAGCGGCAGGCCGAGACCGATCAGGACGCCGGGTTCGAAGGACGGAGAAACCAGGACGGGTTCGGTAATCCGCAGTGTCAGGGCCATGTCTTCCGCCATGCCGAGGATGCGGGCGAGCAGGACGCCGGCGATCAGCACGAGGATGACCGCCCAGGACGGGCTCACCGCCCGGATCGCCAGGAACAGCAGGACGAGCGGAATGACGAGCGCCGGTTCGGCCCCGGCCTGCACGAAGACCTCCAGCACGAAGCGCAGCAGAATGCCGGCGAGCATGGCCGCGGCGACCGCCACGGGCAGTCTCTCGACCAGCCGGCCGAGCGGCTTTGCCGCGGCGGTCAGCACGATCAGGCCGGCCGCCGCCAGGAACGCGCCGACCGCTTCGGCCATGCCGATGCCGGTCGTGCCGACGATGAGCGCGGCGCCGGGCGTCGACCAGGCGGCGACCGTGGGCATCCGGTAGCGGATGCTGAGCACCGCGGTCGAAACGGCGGTCGCCAGGCAGATCATGGCCAGCCAGGAGGCGGTCTGCGCCTCCGTCGCGCCGACGGCCTGCGCCGCCGAGACGACCAGCGCGATCGTGCTGCCGAACCCGACCAGCACAGCGACCAGAGCCGCGTTGACAATGGATACCCTCATGGCGGCCGAGGCGTAGCGCTTCGGCTCCCGCGGCGCAAACCGGGAGACGCGGCCTTGCGACGAATTGAAGGAACCGGTGTTCGCCTACCCCCACACCCGCTCGGCGACCGCGAGCATGACCTCCAGCTTGCGCCACTGCTCGTCTTCGCTGAGCCGGTTGCCGCCGATGCCCGACGCGAAGCCGCATTGCGGGCTGATCGCCAGTTGGCCGATGTCGATGAAGCGCGCCGCGTCCTCGATCCGCGCGATCAGGCCGTCGGCGTCTTCGAGCGCGCCGGTCTTGGTCGTGATCAGGCCGAGCACGACCGTCGGCCCGCCCTTCGGCACGAAGCGCAGCGGCTCGAACCCGCCGGCGCGCTCGGTATCGTATTCCAGCAGCAGCCGGTCGAATTGCAGGCTGGCGAAGAGGAATTCCGCGATGCCGTCGTAGGTTCCCTCGCGGTGCCACATGGAGGCGCGGTTGCCGCGGCAGATATGCAGGCCGAAGCAGGCCTTGCCCCGGTGCCCCTCGATCGCGGCGTTGGAGGCGGCGACGGCATTGCGGAGATTTGCCACCGGGTCCTCGCCGCGCGCCGCCATGCGCTCCAGGGTCGCCCGGTCGACATAGCCGGTGTAGCTCGGCTCATCGAGCTGGACATAGGGGCAGCCGGCCGCGACGATCCCGCCGACCATCCGGTTCTGGATCGCCGCGACATCGTCGAGGAAGGCCTGCCGGCCGGTGTACCAGGGCGCGGATCGTTCGAGGTCGCACATCTGGGACACCCGGTCCGGCCCCATCAGCATGACCTTGGCCGGCGCCGTCGCCACCTCTTCCAGGAACAGGAACTCGTCCAGCGGCGCGTTGCGGCGCAGGGCCAGCCGGCCGGTCGCCGGCGCCTTGAAATGCTCGACCGCGTCGGCGCCGCGCGTGCCCGGCGTCTCGCCCTCCATAAGGTTGTCCGGACTGGCGAGGAAGGCCCGCCACGAGCCTTCCCATTGATCCCAGCCCTCGACCTCGGAGAAGCTGACCTGCCAGTTCAGCCGGCGATACTCGCCGTCGCTGACCACGGGCAGGCCGATTTCTTCCTGTTTCGCGACGACCTCGCGGATCGCTGCGTCCTGGGCCGCGGCGAGCGCGTCCTCGCCGATCTCGCCCCGGCCGCGGGCGAGAAAGGCGTCGATCAGCGATCGCGGCCGCAGCAGGCTGCCGACATGATCGACGCGCAGATGCTTCAATTCGGTCATGGGCTCGTTCGTCCGTGCTGGCCGAATGCGATGCCGGAATTAACGGATCGAGTCGGACCGAACGTAGCCGCCTCGATCGGGTCCGGCCAACAAAAAGGGAAGCGTACCGTAGACGATGCAGTGTCGGGTTATCGGTATCGGCGCAGCGTTTCCGGAACAATGCTCCCCCCTTCCGATTCTTTTGCGAAAAGGGCCAGGCGTCGCAAACTTGTCCTTCCCCCTCTTCAGAGGGGGAAGTGGCCGAGCGCAGCGAGGTCGATGGGGGTGTCCGCGCGCCGGTAAGGCCGTGCCTGACGCGACTGCACCCCCACCTGGCCTCCCCCTCTGAAGAGGGGGAGGAATAGGAAAGCGTCCGTTGGCAGATACTTGCGGCTTTTCGCAGAGGACTCCCTCCGGGGGAGGGGGCGTACGCACGCGGCTCGCCCTCTCGCGGAGGAACCCGGCGGCGGGAGGATGCCGGGCGTTGCGGTGCAACGGACAATTTCAGACTGACTCACGACCCTCCGTCCGGAATACTTGTCTCCCTTCCGGGCTGCTGAAATGATATCGACAAATGATCGATCATATTTCGGAGGATCATTCGTCGTGACCGGTTCGAATTCCGCCCGGCCGCCCTTCCGGGTCGAGCATGTCGGGAGCTTCGTCCGGCCCGGCCGGCTGTTGGAGGCGGCGCGGGCGAACAAGGCCGGCAAGCTCGGCGACCGGGCGTATGTCGTGGTCCAGAACGAATGCATCGCGGAGATCGTCGCGTTTCAGGACGAACTCGGCCTGCCGTCGGTCACCGACGGCGAGTTCCGGCGCCGGGTCTGGTCGGGCGGCCTGACCGAAGCGCTCGACGGGATGGGGCTGAAAGCGGAGGGCATGCTCAGCTTCCACTCCGAGAGCGCGGAATACGGCGTGCCGCCCTCGCCTTATGCCGAGGGCCGGCTGTCCCGCCGGCGGCCGATCGTGACCGGCGACTACGAATATGTCGCCGCGCTCCGGCCGAAAGGCGTGCCCAAGGTCACCATCGCCTCGCCCGCGGTGCTGCATTTCTGGCTCGGCGACGGCAGCTTCAACCCGGCGGTCTACGCCGGCCGCGACGCCTTTTTCGCCGACCTGACCGCCATCTTCCGCGAAGAGATCGCCGATCTGGAACGGGCCGGCTGCCGCTATGTCCAGCTCGACGACACGGCGCTGCCCTGCAATTGCGACGAGCGGGCGCGGGCGGCCGTGGCGGCGCGCGGCGAGGACCCGGACGAACTGACCGGCGCCTATGTCCGCCTCATCAACGCCTGCGTCGGCGAACGGCGCGACGACACCTTCGTCGGCTTGCACATGTGCCGGGGTAACCTGAAGGACATGTGGATGGCCGAGGGCGGCTACGAACCGATCGCCGAGCGGCTGTTCGGCGGGCTCGACGTCGACGCCTTCTTTTTGGAATACGACACCGAAAGAGCGGGCGACTTCCGGCCGCTGCGCTTCCTGCCGCCGGGCAAGACGGCCGTCCTCGGTCTGGTCAGCACCAAGACGCCCGAACTCGAATCGAAGGACGAGCTCCGGCGGCGCATCGACGAAGCGGCCCGCTACGCGCCGCTGGAGCAGCTGAGCCTGAGCCCGCAATGCGGATTTTCGTCGGCCGGCGGCGGCGGCCAGGTCATGGACCGCGACGGCATCCGCCGCAAGATGGACCTGATCCAGGAGGTTGCGGCCGGGGTCTGGGGCTGATCGGGAACGTCCGGTGCAGAAACGGGATCTCCGGCTGCCGAAGTCGCGGCGCGAAATCGCGGAAATCCAGCGCGCCAGAAAACCGCTCGCCGTCGAGAACGCCAAGCGCGCGCAATACTACCGGGGCAAGCTCGACCGTATCGATACCGGCCGGCTCGACGATCCGGAGGAATGGGCGAAAATCCCGATCGTCGACAAGGAAATCCTGCGCGAGATCGGCGTCGAAAATTTCGCGGACCAATTCTGCATCGCGCCGCGCGGCGAGATCGCCGAATACTGGCGCTCCGGCGGGGCGACCGGCGTGCCGCTCTACTATCCGCGTACCCATGCCGACATGGAATACAGCTATCTCCAGCTCTGCCGCTGCTGGGCCATCGCCGGCGCCCGGGACGGCGACCTGTGCCACATGTCGTTTCCGCTCGGCGTCCATCCGGCGGGCCAGCTCTGGGCCCGGACGGCCAACCAGAGCGGCGTCGGCGTGATCTGGGCCGGCTCCGGCGCCGGCACGCCGTCCCAGGTCCAGCTCGACCTCATCCTGTCGCTCAGGCCGACCATCTGGATGGGGATGCCGAGCTACGGGCTGCACCTGGCCAACCTCGCCGACAACCAGGGCGTCGACCTGGCCGGCCACACCGTCGAGCGCGTGCTGGTCGGGGCCGAGGCGCTCTCGGACGCCAAGCGGGAGAAGCTGGAGCGGGCCTGGGGCGCGGAGGTCAACGACCTGTTCGGCATGACCGAGATCGGCATCCTCGGCGCCGACAGCCGGCACCACGAGGGCTTCCACGTCTGGACCGACCAGGCGGTGTTCGAGGTCGTCGACGAGGAGACCGGCCTGCCGGTGCCCGAGGGCGAGCCGGGCCTGATGGTCATCACGCCGCTGTTCGTCAACAACGCGACGCCGTTCCTGCGCTGGAGTTCGGGCGATATCGTCCGCATGGTCGAAAGCTCCAGCCTGGACGGGCCGTTTTCCGTCTTCCCGGTGATGCGGCACGCCCATCGCACCGTCGGTTTCTTCAAGGTGCGCGGGATCAACGTCAATCATGCCGAGTTCGAGGATTTCATTTTCCGCATCCCGGAGATCAACGATTTCCAGGTCGAGCTGCGCAACGACGGCGGACCGGATATCTTCCATGTCGCGATCGAAGTCAGGCGCGGCAGCGATGCCGGGGCCGTCGCCAAAGGGCTGGCCGGCAAGGTCCGCGAGACCTTCGAGGTCCGGCCGGAGATCGAGCTGCTGGAGACCGGCGCGCTCGCCAGGGCCTTCGAAAGCAGCGTCAAGGCGCCGCGTTTCGTCGACCGGCGATAGACCGGAATTTCCACCGACCGCGAGCGGCAGAGGAAGAGGGGCACATGTTCGTTGCAATGAACCGGTTCCGCATCGCGCAGGGACGCGAGGCGGATTTCGAGCGGGTCTGGGCGGAACGCGACACCCATCTCGACGGCGTGCCGGGGTTCCTGGAATTCCGGCTGCTGCGCGGCCCGGAGGCCGACGACCATACGCTCTACGCTTCGCACTCGATCTGGACCGACCGCGACGCCTTCGAGGCCTGGACCCGGTCCGACGCCTTCCGCAAGGCCCATGCCGGCGCCGGGGAACGCCGCGACCTCTATCTCGGCCATCCCGAGTTCGAGGGCTTCGAAACCGTGCTCGACCGGTAGCGCCGGACCGGAACACGACCCCGGGACACGCCCCGCATCGTCGAACGCCTGAAGACCGCGGCATGTGCCGCTTCGCCGGCGGGAACGTGCCCGAACATGCTTCAGAAATTTCGCCTATTATTGCACTTTTTTCCTTGAAATTCCGGTTTCTGTCTCCTATATTGGTTCCTGCCAACGTCCGAACTGCGCCCGAAGCCCCCCGCGGGCGTCTTTCCTGTCCGATCCGACCGGCTAAGCAACGCATTCCCTTTGGGTCGGAGGATGCGGCATGACATTTCATGACACATCCCGGGACCGTCATCCCGACCGGCCGTCCCCTCACCGTCATCCCGACCGAAGCGAAGCAGCCTGCCCTGAGCGAAGCCGAAGGGAGCGGAGGGATCTCGGCTCGATCGCGGCACTGCAAAACCCGGAGTCCGGCGACGGGATTCCTCCACTACGCCCCGGATTAAATCCGGGGCTCCGGTCGGAATGACGGGGAGAGAGAGCGAGCGGGGCACGGCCGACGCGGCGCAGCCGGACCGTTGTGAGGGACGGTGGCCGAGAGCCGTTCCGGGGAATTTTCTGCACAACGGCGCGCGCGCCGTCCGGGTCCGATTCGGAGCAGGAAAGCCGGCCAACCCTTTGTTTTCCGGCCCGTTTGCCGGAAACGGATACGGGCGGCCGGGCAAAAGGCATGAGGACTATTATCCTTCCTTGCCGTCTTTTGTGCAACATCGGATGGCGTTTTTCAGCGATTCCAAGGGGTTGGAGCCGAGCGGCGCAAAAAAAGGCATAAGAAAGACCGGTCTGTCCAGGTCAGGGAAACGGGCCAACCTGCTGTTTTTCAGGCTTAATCGCCGGAATTTGATATTGAACGATCGTCCAAAAATAAAGGGAAATAATCCTGTTTTCCGGTGGAGCGCGAGCCGGATTTCTCCGCTCCGCCCCGGACAGGTCCGGCGCTCCGGTCGAAATGACGGGGCTGGAGTGGCGGATCAGGGATCGCCTTCGGCCGGCGCGAAAGGCCGAACCGGGACATTACCGGCTTGCGTTCTGCCGGTCCCTGTGATGTTGCAGGGGGATGTTGCAGGGGATGTTCCGGGGCATGGCGGCGAAAGGGCGGCACGATGGATAGCTCCGTCTTCACCGGCTGCATCCCGGCGCTGATGACGCCGTGCACGGCGCGGGGCGAGCCGGACTTCGACCGGCTGGTCGATACGGCGCAACGGCTGATCGCAGCCGGCATGTGCGCGGTGGTCTATTGCGGCTCGATGGGCGACTGGCCGCTACTGACCGACGCCCAGCGCCGGGACGGCGTGGCGCGGCTCGTCGCCGCCGGCGTGCCGGTGATCGTCGGGACGGGAGCGCAAAATCCGCGGCTTGCCGCCGCCCACGCCGCCCATGCGCAATCCTGCGGCGCCCAGGGGCTGATGGCGATCCCGCGGGTGCTGTCGCGCGCGACCTCGCCGGCGGCGCAGCGAGCCCATTTCGCCGGCATCCTCGCCGCGGCGCCCGACCTGCCGGCGGTGATCTACAACAGCCCCTATTACGGCTTCGAGACCAAGGCCGACCTGTTCTTCGACCTGCGGCGCGATCATCCGAACCTGGTCGGCTTCAAGGAATTCGGCGGCGCGGATGCGCTCAGCTACGCCGCCGAACACATCACCGGCGGCGATCCCGGCCTGTCGCTGCTGGTCGGCGTCGATACCGCGGTCTATCACGGCTACGTCCGCTGCGGCGCGACCGGGGCGATCACCGGCATCGGCAACGTGCTGCCGCGGGAAACCCTGCAACTGGTCGCGCTGTGCGAACGGGCGGCGGCCGGCGACGCCACCGCCCGGCGGCTGGCGCAGGAGCTCGACGAGGCGCTGGCCGTATTGTCGTCCTTCGACGAAGGGCCGGACCTGGTGCTGTACTACAAGCACCTGATGACGGTGGCGGGCCACGCCGGCTACGACCGGCATTTCAACGCCACGGACGCGCTGAGCGAGAGCCAGCGTTGCCATGCCGAGGCCCAGTTCGCCCTGTTCAGGGCCTGGCACGCCGGCTGGATGAAAGACCCGGACGCGGCCCGGCTGTGCGCGTAGTCGATTCCCACACCGCGGGCGAGCCGACCCGCACGATCGTCGACGGCGGCCCGGATCTCGGCACGGGCACGCTCGCCGAACGGGCGGCGCGCTTCGAGGCCGATCACGCCTGGATGCGGCGCGCGCTGCTGACCGAGCCGCGGGGCTTCGACGCCATGGTGGGCGCGCTGCTGTGCGCGCCGGACGACCGCTCCTGCGCCACCGGCGTCGTCTTTTTCAGCACCGCCGGCAATCTCGGCATGTGCGGCCACGGCACCATCGGGGTGGCGGCGACGCTGGCCTTCCTCGGCCGGATCGCGCCGGGCGCGCACCGGATCGAAACGCCGGTCGGCGTCGTCACGGTCGAGCTCAAGACCGCCAGCACGGCCGCGGTCGAGAATGTCGAGAGCTACCGGTTGCACGCCGGCGTGACGGTCGAGGCCGAAGGGCTGGGGGCCGTGACCGGCGACGTCGCCTGGGGCGGCAACTGGTTCTTCCTGTGCAGGGATGCACCGGCGCCGCTCGAAACCGCGCACATCCCGGCGCTGACCGACGCGGCGCTCAAGGTGCGGGCGGCGCTGTCCGGCGCCGGCATTACGGGCGCGGACGGCGCCGAAATCGACCATATCGAGTTCTTCGGCCCGCCCGTGTCGCCGGCAGCGGACAGCCGCAATTTCACCCTGTGTCCGGGCGGGGCGTACGACCGCTCGCCCTGCGGCACCGGCACCAGCGCCAAGCTCGCCTGCCTGGCGGCCGACGGCGCCCTGGCGCCGGGCGCGGCCTGGGTTCAGGAGAGCATTATCGGCAGCACCTACCGCGCGCATTACCGGGCCGGCCCCGGCGGCGGCATCGTCCCGACCGTCGAGGGGCAGGCCTACGTCGTCGGGGAAACGGTTCTCCATTTCGCGCCGGACGACCCGTACCGGACCGGCATCGGACCCCCCTTTCTTGTTGGCGACGCCACCGGCCGCTAAAGTCCCGGTCGCACCGGAAGCGCCGGCGCTGCATATGGGCTGCTGCACAGCGCAACTGCACAGGGACGAAAACCGCATGACCGCAGACCGGCCCAGACCCGCAGGCCAACCCGCAGGCGGGCCCGCATGACCGTATCCAGCATGACCGGCTATGCCCGCGCCGAAGGGGCGCTGGACGGGGCGGCCTGGTTCTGGGAAGCGCGCAGCGTCAACGGCAAGGGCCTGGACGTGCGCTGCCGCGTGCCGCCGGGCAGCGACGCCATCGACGCCGCGGCGCGCAAGGCCGCTTCCGCCGCTTTCGCGCGCGGGGCGCTGTCCCTGTCGCTCCAGCTCGACCGGGGCGAGCGCCGGGTCGCCCTGAAGATCAACGAGGCCGCCCTGGAACAGGTTCTGGCGCTGCAGGACGCGCTGGGCGAGCGGGTCGATCCGGCGCCGCCGCGGCTCGACGCGCTGATCGCGGTCCGCGGCATCGCCGAGACCGTCGAACCGTCCGAGGATGCGGCCGTTGCGGCGGCGCGGGAGCAGGCGATCCTGGCGACCCTGGCCGATGCGCTCGACCGGCTGGCGTCGGCGCGGGCGGAGGAGGGCGCGCGTCTGCTGCCCGTCATGCGCGGGCATCTCGAGAATATCGGCCGGCTGACGGCCGGGGCGGCGGCGGCGGCGGAAGCCCAGCCCGCCATGCTGCGCCAGCGGTTCGAACAACAAGTGGCGGAACTGCTCGAGGCCCGGATCGGCGTCGGCGAGGACCGCCTGGCGCAGGAAGCCGCGCTGCTGGCGGCCAAGGCCGATGTCCGCGAGGAGATCGACCGGCTGGCCAGCCATGCCGCGGCGGCGGGCGCCCTGCTCGACGCGGGCGGCGCGGTCGGGCGCAAGCTGGATTTCCTGTGCCAGGAGCTCAACCGCGAGGCCAACACCCTGTGCTCCAAGGCCGCCGATATCGCGCTCACCCGTATCGGTCTCGACCTCAAGGCCGCCATCGAGCAGTTCCGCGAGCAGGTTCAGAATGTCGAATAGCGGCGGCGGGGACCGGAGCGCGGATCGGGGCCCTGATCGCGGTGTCGCGCGGCGCGGTCTGATGCTGGTGCTGTCCTCGCCGAGCGGCGCCGGCAAGACGACGATCTCGCGCGCGCTGTTGGAGGGCGACGGCAACCTTACCCTGTCGATCTCGGTCACCACGCGAGAGAAGCGGCCCAGCGAGAAAGACGGCGTCGACTACCACTTCATCGACCGCGCGCAATTCGACGCGATGGCGAAGGCCGGCGATCTGCTGGAGCACGCCGAAGTGTTCGATAACGGCTACGGCACGCCGCGCGCCGACGTCGAGCGGGCGCTGGCCGCCGGGCGGGACGTGCTGTTCGACATCGACTGGCAGGGCACCCAGCAGCTCGGCGAAAAGATGCGGGACGATCTGGTCAGCGTCTTCATCCTGCCGCCCTCGACGGAGGAGCTGGAGCGCCGGCTGCATAGCCGCGCCCAAGACAGCGACGAGACCGTCCGCGCCCGCATGGCGACGGCGGCGGACGAAATGAGCCACTGGCGGGAATACGATTACATCATCGTCAACCGGGATATCGGCGAGAGCGTGCGTCAGGCCCGGTCCATCCTTGAGGCCGAACGCCTGAAACGGGACCGGCAGGTCGGCCTGCGCAACTTCGTCGAACGCCTGCGCCGCCCTCAGTAGGCCAGCCTGCGCCGCACCGCCGGCAGGATCTGCCGGAGGCGGCGCGCGGTTTCGGCCCGGCTCAGGCCCGGCTCGAGCCGCGGATGATAGAGCAGGGCGACGAACAGCCGGTCGAGCCGCGACAGGCCGGTCGAGCGGTCGGCGTCGTTGAACACCGAGCGGACGCCGCCGTCGGCGTCGTTGGGCAGGCCGAGCACCTGGGCGGTTTCCTCGGCGACGCAGCGCTCCAGCAGATTGCGCCGCACCGCCCGGTCGACCGGGATGAGGATCCGGGCATAGGCGATGGCGCCGGTCTCGATCTCCTGGCCGAAGACGCCGGCGCAGTTGGCGTCGGCGATCCGGCCGCCGGGCAACCGGCCGGCGCGGGCGAGCGCCCGGCGCATCTGCCAGGCGAACAGGTCCTCGCTGGTCAGCGCGACGACGAAATTGGCGTCGAACAGGTCGGTGCGGACGATGTGCAGGCCGGAGAGCGCGGCCAGAACGTCCATCTGGCGGTGGAGCAGCGCTTCGGCACGCTCGGAATCCGGGCCGCCGGCCCAGCGCAACACCTTGTAGCGGATACCGCGGCGCCATTTCGCCAGTTGCCGGCCCGGTCCGTCCGCGTGCTCGCGGCCGAAGGCGATGGTGAGGAAATGCTGCACGATGCGACGGTCGGGGAGGGACCGCTCGGCCAGCGCGCCGTGCCGGACCAGCCCCCACGCCGCCAGCCCGGCGGCGGCGGAGGAGAGCAGAAGCAACAGGATCAGAAAGGCGGCGCGGCGGTTCATGCGTGGTCGGTGTCGACGTGAATCAAGCACTTTCAAGACTGCATTTTGAAATAGCCTAAAATCTGTCGCTATGGCGGTCGAGATTTCGACGCCGAATTCCGGATCAGCCCCGGCTGTGCGCCGCCTCTTCCGGAACGGTAAGGCGGAGTGCGAATTCTATGCAGTCTGCCCCGCTTTACTCCGGCGCGGCCGGGCGGCGGGCCTCCAGGCCGTCGATGATCGGGCAGTCGGGACGGTGGTCGCCGCGGCAGGCCTCGACCAGGTGGGCAAGCTCGTCGTGCAGGGACTGCAGTTCGCGCTGCTTCTCGGCGATCTCTTCCAGCCGGCGGGTGGCGATCCGCTTCACGTCGGCGCTCGAACGGTGCCGGTCCTCGTACAGGCCGAGGAGCTCCCGGCATTCCCCGACCGAGAAGCCGAACTCGCGCGCCCGGCGGACGAAGACGAGCTTGCGCACCGCAGCGTCGTCGTAGCTCCGGTATCCGGAGTCGGATCGGGCGGGCGCCGGCACCAGGCCGATATCCGAATAGTAGCGCACCGTCTTGACCGGCAGCCCGGCGGCCTCGGCCACAGCGGAAATGTTCATGGCGGACCTCTTGACCTTCCAGTAACTGGAAACACTAGGTTGCGCAGAGCGACAAGGCAACCGGGGGCAGTCATGGCCGCCATAGCCGCCAACCTGGCGATCGACTGGCGCTGCCGCCACACCTGGCGCCGGGCGTCGAAGAACACGGCCTGGTGCCTCTTGGGCTGCGCCATCGGCGATTTCGGCACCATCGCCTTCTTCCAGTTCACCGGCATCCCCTGGCCGACGCTGGCGATCATGATCCTCGCGATCGTGAACGGGCTGCTGACCTCCATCGCCCTGGAGACCTTCATCCTCGCCCGTCAGATGGATTTGCGGACGGCCTTCCGCACCGCCATCGGCATGTCCTTCATTTCGATGATTTCGATGGAGGCCATGATGAACGCGGTCGACTGGGTGCTGACCGGCGGCGCCATGCTGACATGGTGGGTCGTGCCGCTCATGCTGGCGGCCGGCTTCGTCACGCCGCTGCCCTACAACTACTGGCGGCTCAAGGCGCTCGGGCGGGCATGTCACTGAAGCAATCCGCGATCTTGCTCGTGCTGGCCGGCGCGCTCGTCGCCGGCGGATACCTCCTGTTCGGCGGTTGGGACCGCATGGCGAAAACGGAAGCCGCGTCCGAAACGGGCGGCGCTCCGATGGTCTCGATAGACCTGCCGAAAACCCTGTCGGCCGCGGCGCAGGCCGGCAAACGGCTGTTCGACGCGAACTGCATCTCCTGTCACGGGCCGAACGCCGTGGGGCAGGAGGAGCTCGGGCCGCCGCTGGTTCACATCATCTACGAACCCGGCCATCATGGCGACGAATCGTTCCAGCGGGCGGTCGCCCTCGGCGTGCGCGCCCATCACTGGCGGTTCGGCAACATGGCGCCGGTCGAGGGCTTGAGCCGTGACGACGTCGCCCTGATCGTGGCCTATATCCGGGAACTGCAACGGGCCAACGGCATCAACTGAAGACGAGCCATGAAGCCAATCCTGCTGGCCGGCCTGCTGTTCCTGGGCGCGACGACGGCATTCGCGCATTCGAAGCTGAACACGACGGAGCCGGCCGACGGCGCGGTGCTGGTGCAGGCGCCGGCCCGGATCGTCCTGTCGTTCGCAAAGCGAATCCGGTTGACGAAGGTACGGCTTCGCCGTGGCGACAACGATGCGGTCGACCTCGATCTGACGCGGCACAAGGGATTTGCGACCCGCTTTGCGATTGCGCTGCCCGGCCGGGGCCGCGGCCTCTACCGGATCGAATGGCGCGGGCTGGCGGCGGACGGCCACGCCATGCGCGGCAGCTTCGAATTCAGGGTGAAGTGACCGTTGCCCGACCTTTGGGAACTGCTCTCGATCCTGGCGAAGTTCCTGCTGTATTTCGGCGTTCTCGGCAGCGTCGGGCTGGTTCTGGCGCGTCTGGTCTTCAGGCGGGAGACCGAAGCGGCGCACCGCCGGATACGCGGGCAGGCTTCAGCCCTGGCGCTGCTGGCGCTCGTCGCCGCCGGCTCCGGCTTCCTGCTGCGCGGCGCGGCGATGACCGGCGATGCGTCCGGGATGACCGACCCGGAGATGCTGGGCCTGCTCTGGCGGAATCCGCCGGGCGCCCGGCTGCTTCTCCTCGGCTCGGGCCTGCTTCTGGTCCTTGCCGGGCTCCGTATTGCCGGACCGGGACTCTGGATCGCCGGGGCCGGCGGCCTGCTTGCGCTCTGGTCGTTCGCGCTGATCGGCCATGTTCCGGACGCCGGGCCGCTCTGGCTCCAGGCGCTGCTGGTCCTGCACCTTGCGGCAGCGGCCTTCTGGATCGGCATCCTGTCGCCGTTACACAGGCTGGCCGCGCTACCGGAAAAGCTGTCCGCGGCGGCCGGACTCGGCCGTCGTTTCGGGAGGATCGCGGCGGTCACGGTGCCGGTCCTGATCGCCGCCGGGATCGTCATGGCGTGGCGCCTGCTCGGGGACCTTGCGGCTATGACGACGACCGGCTACGGCCTCACCCTGCTTGCCAAGATCGCCGGGGTGACGATCCTGCTCGGCGCGGCGGCGCTCAACAAGCTGCGCTTCGTGCCGGCGATGCGCCGGGGCGACCCGGCCGCGGCGGTCCGCCTGCGCCGCTCCATCGCCGTCGAATGGCTCGCCGTCTGCGCCATCCTGCTCGTCACGGCGACGCTGACCACGCTGCAACACCCGCCCGGTTGATCGATTTAGCGAAACGGTGCAAATTCCAATTGAGCACGGATGCGATTTTAGCTAAGTTTATCGGACTAAGTTTAGGAGTTTCCGATGAAGACCGTCAACATGCACGACGCTAAGACCAACCTGTCGCGCCTCGTCGCGGCGGCGGTCGCGGGCGAGCCTTTCATCATCGCGCGCGCCGGCAAGCCGCTGGTCAAGGTCGAGGCGCTGGAGCAGCCGGAAGCGCCGGACAGCAGGCTCGGCATGCTTAAAGGGAAAATACAGGTGCCGGACGATTTCGACACGATGTTCGAGGACGAGATTGCCGAAATGTTCGGCGCATGAGCTTGCTGCTCGATACACATATTCTGCTATGGGCCGCTGGCCCATCGAACCGGCTGTCGCCTGAAGTCGTCACAAGGCTCGAAGCGCCCGAGGAACAACTGATATTCAGTGTGGTCAGCCTCTGGGAAATCGCAATCAAGAGCAGCCGGGGCCGGGACAATTTTCGCGTTGATGGAGCCGAACTACGGCAGGTTCTTTTGGCCGCAGGTTACGATGAATTGCAGGTGACGGGGCCACATGCGCTTGAGACTGCTGCCCTGCCGGCAATCCATAACGATCCGTTCGATCGGCTTCTGATCGCTCAGGCATGGTGCGAGGGAGTCACCCTGCTTACGGCGGATTCAAAAGTCGCCCGCTATCCGGGGCCGATCGAACTGATTTGAGCGCGCCGGCCGTATGCCGGCGTTGAACCGGCGATGCCGCCGTCAGGCGGTTCCGGAAAGGCCCTTGCCCGCGAAATACTGTTCGAGCTCGCCTTCCTCGAACATTTCCCGGATGATGTCGCAGCCGCCGACGAACTCGCCCTTGACGTAGAGCTGCGGGATGGTCGGCCAGTTGCTGTAGGCCTTGATGCCCTCCCTTATCTCCATGTCGTCGAGCACGTTCACGCATTTGAACTTCACGTTCATGTGCGACAGGATCTGGACCACCGCCGCCGAGAAGCCGCACTGGGGAAAGACCGGCGTCCCCTTCATGAACAGGACGACGTCCTGGTCGTCGATCTCGGTCTTGATGCGGTCGAAGACGGGATGGTCGGCGGGAGCGGCGGCCTGGGTCATGGGATGGTCCTCATCGGAAAGCGTTTGCGCCGGTTTGCGTTTGAAGAGCCCGAACATGGCAGCCGGTTCCTCCCGGCTCAAGGGGCGCTGGTGTTGAGGGCGAGGGCGTGCAGCACGCCGCCCATCCGGCCCTGGAGCGCGGCATAGACCATCTGGTGCTGCTGCACCCGGGTCTTGCCGGCGAATTCGGAGGAAACGACCTGCGCGGCGTAATGGTCGCCGTCGCCGGCGAGGTCCTGGATGGTCACCTGCGCGTCGGGCAGGGCCTGCTTGATCAGGGCTTCGATCTCGCGTGCGTCCATCGCCATGGGATGCGGCGCTCCGGCGGTCGTTCGTCGGTCAGGCTTGGGCGGCGGCCGTTCCGGAATTCCTCCCGGAAATCCACGCCGGCAGCCAGCCCTCATGCGCCTCCCGGAGGCGCGCGAGCGATATAGGCCGGCCCTCTGTGAGGGTCAACGCGGGTTCCGCGACAGTTCGGCCGATGACCGCGGCGGGCGCGCCGGCGGCTTGCGCCGCCTCCAGAATTGGCCCGGCATCTTCGGCTTCCACGAGGTAGCGGCCCTGGTCCTCGCCGAACAGCCAGGCGTGCAGGGGCAAACCGGCCGGCGGCTTGTTGAGGGCAATGCCGACCCGGCCCGAGAGCCCCATCTCCGCGACGGCCAGCGCCAGGCCGCTGTCCGAAAGATCGTGGCAGGCCAGGACAGCGCCTTCGGCGATCAGGCGGCGCACGAGATCGCCGTTGCGCCGTTCGGCCGCCAGGTCGACCGCTGGCGGCGCGCCGTCCGTCCGGCCGAGCAGGTCGCGCAGGTAGATCGAGGCGCCGAGATGGCCCGCAGTCCCGCCGATCAGGACAAGGGCGTGACCGGGCGCGACTGTGCCCCGGTCGACCGCCCGGGCGCCGTCCTCCAGCACGCCGACGCCGCCGACCACCGGGGTCGGCAGGATCGCCTGGCCGCCGGTCTCGTTGTAGAGCGAGACGTTGCCGGAAACGACCGGGAAGTCGAGCGCCCGGCAGGCCTCGGCCATGCCGGTGACGCAGCCGGCGAGCTGGCCCATGATTTCGGGCCGCGTCGGGTCGCCGAAATTGAGGTTGTTCGTGATCGCCAGCGGCGTCGCGCCGACCGCCGTCAGGTTGCGCCAGGCTTCGGCGACCGCCTGCCGCCCGCCCGCGACGGGATCGGCGAGACAGTAGCGCGGCGTGCAGTCCGTGGTGAGCGCGAGGGCGCGCCCGCTGTCCGGCAGCCCGACGACAGCGGCATTGCCGCCCGGCCGGATGCGGGTGCGGCCCATGACGAGATGGTCGTACTGTTCCCAGATCCAGCGCTTGCTCGCCTGGTCGGGGCTGGCGAGCAGGGTGAGCAGGGCGTCTTCCACGCTACCCGGCGGTGCACAGCCAGCCACATCGAGGGGCGCCGGCGGCGGAGTCGCCACCCAGGGTCTGTCGTATTCCGGCGCTTCGCCGACCAGCGGATCGACCGGGATGTCCGCCGCCGTTTCGCCGGCCATCCGGGCGACCAAGCGGCCGGTGCTGGATATCCGGCCGATCACGGCGAAGTCCAGTTCCCACTTTTCGAAAATGGCGCGGGCCTCGTCCTCGCGGCCGGGCTTCAGCACCATCAGCATCCGCTCCTGGCTTTCCGAGAGCAGGATTTCGTAGGCCGTCATGCCGGTCTCGCGGGTCGGCACGAGGTCGAGGTCGAGTTCGATCCCGACGCCGCCCTTGGACGACATTTCGACCGACGACGAGGTCAGGCCGGCGGCGCCCATGTCCTGGATCGCCACGATGGCATCGGTCGCCATCAATTCCAGGCAGGCTTCGAGCAGCAGCTTTTCGGTGAACGGGTCGCCGACCTGCACGGTCGGGCGCTTCTCCTCGCTGTCGTCCTCGAACGTCGCCGAGGCCATGGTCGCACCGTGGATGCCGTCGCGCCCGGTCTTCGAGCCGACATAGACCACCGGATTGCCCGGCCCGGCCGCCGCCGAGTAGAAAATCCGGTCTGCCGGCGCGATGCCGACGGTCATGGCGTTGACCAGGATGTTGCCGTTGTAGGCCGGGTCGAAATCGCATTCGCCGCCCACCGTCGGGACGCCCATGCAATTGCCGTAGCCGGCGATCCCCGCCACGACGCCGGAGACCAGATGGCGCGACTTCGGATGCGCCGGATCGCCGAAGCGTAGGGCGTTCAGGTTGGCGACCGGCCGGGCGCCCATGGTGAACACGTCGCGCATGATGCCGCCGACGCCGGTCGCTGCGCCTTGGTAGGGCTCGATGAAGGAGGGGTGGTTGTGGCTCTCGATCTTGAAGACGCAGGCCAGCCCGCCGCCGATATCGATGACGCCGGCATTCTCGCCCGGCCCTTGGATGACGTGGGGCGCCTCGGTCGGTAGCGTCTTCAGCCATTTCTTTGACGATTTGTACGAACAGTGCTCCGACCACATGACCGAAAAGACGCCGAGTTCGGCCAGTGTCGGCTCGCGCCCGAGGATGTCGAGCAGCGTCCGGTACTCGTCCGGCGTCAGGCCGTGGCCGGCGACGAGGTCGGGCGTGATGGGCGAAGGGTCAGTCATGCGGGCCGGGGCGGTTCCAATGGCGGTTCGTGTGGCAGGTTCCGGTTCTACGATCCGTCCGCCTTTCCGTAAACCGCGCGGCGCCGGTCACATCCGCCCCATGTGCCAGGCGGCCTCGCCAAGCCGGGGCAACGGCGATATAGCAGCGCCATGATCCGGCCCGCCGATCCCGACCGTCCGCCGTCGCCGCTTGCCCGCTTTCCCGTCTACTACGGATGGGTCGTGCTCGGCGTCGCCTTTGCGACCATGGCGATCGGCGCCAATGTGCGCGTCGCCTTCTCGCTGCTGTTTCCGCCGATCCTGGAGGAATACGGCTGGTCGCGCGGCACGACGGCGGCGATCTTCTCCGCCGGCTTCCTGATCTCCCTGTTCTTCTCGCCCTTCGCCGGCATGTTGATTGACCGCTTCGGCGTCGGCCGGATCGTGGCGATCGGAGTCGTGCTTTCCGCCGGCGGCCTGGCGCTCTCGACCGGCGTCGGCTCGGTGGCGGAGCTTGCCGCCACCATGGGCTGCATGACGATCGGCGGCAGCGTGATGTTCGCCTACGTCACCCACAGCTATTTCCTGCCCTACTGGTTCGTGCGGCGCCGCGGACTGGCGATCGGGCTGGCCTTTTCCGGCGTCGGGATCGGCGCGATCCTGCTGTTTCCCTGGCTCCAGGGCATTATCGGCGCGGACGGCTGGCGGCGGGCCTGCTATGCGCTGGCGTTGCTCATGGTCGGCCTCGTCCTGCCGCTCAACCTGCTGCTCCAGCGCCGCCACCCGCACGATATCGGCCTGGAGCCCGACGGCGACAACAGGCCCGGCCGGACCCCGCGCAAACCGGCGCCGGACGCCGTCGTCGATCCGGAGTGGGCGCACCGGGAATGGACCTTCCGGACCGCGGCGCGCACTGGCCGCTTCTGGTGGCTGCACGTCAGCTATATGGCCGGCATGTACGCTTGGTATGCCGTGCTGGTGCACCAGACCAAGTTCCTGGTCGAGATCGGCGTGTCGGCCGAGGCCGCGGCCTTTGCGCTGGGCCTGGTCGGGCTGACCGGCGTGGCGAGCCAGATCTGCATCGGCAGCCTGTCGGACCGGATCGGCCGGGAATGGGGCTGGAGCATCGCCTACGCCGGGTTCACCGCCTGCTACGCCATCCTGCTGATCCTGCCCCACTATCCGGCGCTCTGGCTGGTCTACGCGATGGTCATGGTCCAGGGCCTGATCGGCTACGGCGCCTCTGCGGTCTATCCCACGGTGCCGGCCGAGTTGTTCCACAGCCCGAAATACGGCCAGATCTTCGGCATCTACGGCGCGACCAGCGGATTCGGCGCGGCCCTGGGGCCGTGGGGGACCGGCGAACTCCACGACCTCACCGGCGGCTACGAAACGGGCTTCGTCGTGGGCGCCGCCGCCGGGATCCTCTCGATTGCCGCCATGTGGCTGGCCGCGCCGCGCAAGGTCCGCCTGGTCGCCGGCCAAGCCCAGAAGCGCGCTAGGAAGCGCGCCCGGAAGCTGAAGGGGCAGGCGGCGGCGGAGACCGGTCCGGCGGCTGCCGGATGACCGCAGGCTCCAACGAAAAGCGGGACGAAACGCCCCAAAAAAAGCCGGCAGGCGCGCGCCCCGGCCGCTCCGCTGCGCTGGCCCGGCTGCCCTTCTACTACGGCTGGGTCGTCGTCGCCGTCGCCTTCGTTACCCTCGGCGTCGGCGTGAGCGTGCGGACGGCGTTCTCGCTGCTCTTTCCGCCGATCCTGGACGAGTTCGGCTGGCTGCGCGCCGAGACGGCGGCAATCTTCTCGATCGGCTTTGCGACCTCGATGCTGATCACGCCGTTCCTCGGGGTTGCGATCAACCGGTTCGGGCCCGGCGTCGTCATGGCCGCCGGCTCGGTCCTGGTCGGGGGCGGCCTGGTCCTCACCACCGTTGCCGCCGGGCAGAGCCTGATCTTCCTGAGCCTGGGCTGCGCCGTGGTCGGCGGCGCGATCATTCTCGGCTATACCGGCCACGCCTATCTGATGCCTTTCTGGTTCGTGAAGCGGCGCGGGCTCGCCACCGGCCTGGCCTTTTCCGGCGCCGGCGTCGGCTCGATCCTGCTGTTTCCCTGGTGGCAGGACATCATCCGCGAGGCCGGCTGGCGCGAGGCCTGCCTGACTATGGCGCTGATCCTGTTCGTCCTCGTCCTGCCGCTGAACCTGCTGCTGCAGCGCCGCCGTCCGGAGGATCTGGGCCTGCGGCCGGACGGCCGACGGGCCGCGCAGACGGCGCCGGCCGGACCGGCCGGCAGCGCGTCGCAGGACTCCGCCGCGGCGCTCGATACGGTCGTGGACCGCGAATGGGCGTCGCGCGACTGGTCGCTCGGCGAAGCCATGTTGACGGCGCGCTTCTGGTGGCTCGGCCTCGGCCTCTTCTTCGGCATGTACGCCTGGTATGCGGTGCAGGTCCATCAGACCCAGTATCTCGGCGAGATCGGTTTCTCGCCGACCGCCGCGGCCTTCGCGCTCGGCCTGGTCGGCCTGTTCGGCGTCGCCGGCCAGATCGGCATGGGCGGCCTGAGCGACCGCATCGGCCGGGAATGGGCCTGGACGCTGTCCACCCTCGGCTTCGCCGTCTGCTATCTGCTGCTGCTGATGATGCGCGACGATCCCAGCCAGGCCCTGCTCTGGCTCATGGTCGCGGGGCAGGGGGCGCTGGGCTACGGCATGGCGTCCATCTTCGGCGCGATCCTCGCCGAGGTGTTCCAGTGCCGGCGCTTCGGCCAGATTTTCGGCGCCTTCGGCATGCTCATCTCGATCGGCGCCGCCTGCGGCCCGTGGCTCACCGGGGAATTCTACGACCGCACCGGGAATTACGACCTCGCCTGGTGGGCTGCGCTCGGCGCCTGCGCACTCTCCATCCTCGGCATGTGGATGGGCGCGCCGCGCAAGGTCCGGCTGGTTTCGGGGATCGCAAAGCGGCGGGGCGGTCTGACGGATACGGGCTAAATCGGCCAGTCGGGGTCCTCGACGCTGAGGAAAGCGCGGTTGAGGGATTCGCTCCATTTCGCGCTGAGCGCGGAAAAATAGGGGTCGTCGGCCTCCAGGCTGGCGCGGTGGCCGATTTCGAACGTATCGGTCCGGTAGAGCAGCACGTCGATCGGCGGCCCGACCGACATGTTGGAGCGCATGGTCGAATCGAAGGAGACCAGGGCGCATTTCGCGGCGTCGATCAGCGACGTTTCGGGCCGGATCACCCGGTCGAGAACCGGCTTGCCGTATTTTACCTCGCCATTCTGGAAGTAGGGCGTTTCCGGCGTCGCCTCGACGAAGTTGCCCGGCGTGTAGATCTGGTAGAGCCGCGCCTCGTCGCCCCGGACCTGGCCGGCGAAGATGACCGAAGCGCCGCTGTCCACACCGACCGTCCGGATCGCGGGCCCGTCGCGGTCCTGGACCTCGCGCATGACGTTTCCGACGATGCAGGCGGCATCGTACATGCTTCCGGCAGCCGTCAGGTCGTGGACGGCGCCGGTGTCGCCGAACCGGCGCGACAGGATGCTGACGACCGACTGGGTGACCGAAAGGTTGCCGGTCGTCAGCAGCGCGAACATCCGGTCGCCCGGCCGGTCGAAGACGAACATCTTGCGGAAGATCGAGACCAGGTCGACCCCCGCGTTGGTCCGCGAATCCGAGGCGAGGACGAGGCCCTCGTTCACTTTGATTCCGACACAATAGGTCATGGACGTTCCGGCACGGTCAGGAGGGCAATATAGGCATCTCCGGCCGGAATTGGGAACCGGCCCCCGTCCGGCCCGGATTTCTCGCCACGGTCGCGGCTTGCGCAGCCTTGCGAATCGGCTCCGCTCCGCTGCCCGCGGCCCCTGTGACCGGTCTGACCGGTCGCAACGCCGGCGGGACAATGCCTTTACCTGCCCCGACGGTCATTCTAGCGTTCGAGGCGGACAATGCAGGGAGGTTGCCATGAAACGAATGACTGCAATGCTCGCCGCCGCGGCGTTGGCCGCAGCCCTTGCCCTGCCGGCGCAGGCCGAGCGTTTGCGCGGGCTGGTTCCCTCGACCGTAACGTCGCCGGACGGCCTTGCAATCGCCGTCGTCGAAAGCGGCGAGACGACCGGGCGGCCGATCCTGTTCGTTCACGGTTTCTCGCAAAGCGCCGCCGCCTGGCGCCGCCAGATGCTCAGCGATCTCGGCGACACATACCGGCTGATCGCGTTCGACATGCGCGGCCACGGCTACTCTTCCAAGCCCGCCGATCCCAAACACTACATCGACAGCAAGCTCTGGGCCGGCGATATCGCCGCCGTCATCGCCGCCAAGGGGTTGAAGGACGTTGTGCTCGTCGGCTGGTCCTACGCCGGGCTGCCCCTGCTCGACTATGTGAAGGCGCACGGCCAGGGCAAGCTCTCGGCCCTGGTGTTCGTCGCCACCGGCTACAATCTCGACCTCCGGCCGCCGGACAAGGGCGGCCCGGAACTGGTACTCGGGCCGGGCGTGATCGAGAATACCGGGCCGATGGCGGGCATTCCCGCCGGCCCGCCGGGCGCCGACCTCGACGGCTGCGGCAAGGCGAAGACCTGCGGCGCCTATGCCCGGCAGCTCGCCGGCACGAAACGGTTCCTCGACATGGTGCCGGGCAAGCCGCTGCCCGCGGCGGACGCGGCGGAGGCGCTGGCCTACAACATGCAGACGCCGCCCTATGTCCGGCGCGCCATGGTGATCGACCGCTTCGTCAAGGGCGGGCCGCTGGATCATTCGCCGACGCTCAAGACGATCAAGGTGCCCGTGCTCTTCATCCACGGCAGCAAGGACCGTCACGTCCTGCCGCGCTCGACCGAGATCATGAAAGGGCTGGTCGACGGCACAGGCGGAAAGTCGACCCGCATCATTTATGACGGGATCGGCCACGCCCCCTTCATCGAGGACGCCAAGCGCTTCAACGCCGACCTGAAGAAGTTCGTATCAGGGTTGTAGGGATCATACCTCCCGCTCTTCGGAGGGGAGACCCGGACTTGAAGCGGGGGTGGGGTGGCGCGTCGTCGGGCGCGCAGCACCGCAAGGCGCCATTCTTCGGTTTTGAACGGCACCCCCCATTCTCCTTTGCTGCGTTCAGGGACTGAGGTGGCCCCGGTTTGTCGGACAGCCTGACGGCTTTCTCAAGGTGTCTTCCTGTTGAGGTTCATGACCGCCGCAGCCGGTCCGGGGCTATCGGGCGTCGAATACAGTCAGGATTTCATCCAGGGGTTTCTTGATCTTGGCGACGCGGGGCACGGTGGCGTTCTGGGCGGGGTGTCCGACGGCAACGATCATCGTCGGTTTTTCGCTCGGCGGCCGGCCGAGCATCCCGTTCAGGAAATTCATCGGGTTGGGCGTATGGGTCAGGGCCGTCAGGCCCGCATGATGAAGCGCGGCGATCAGGAACCCCGTCGCGATACCGACGCTCTCCGGTACATAGTAGTTCTTGAATTTCGTTCCGTCGTCGAAGGTGCCCCAGCGCTGGGCGAAGACCACGATCAGCCACGGCGCGATATCCAGATGGGGTTTTTCCGGTCCGGTGCCGATTGGCTCGAGCGCTTTCAGCCATTCGTCTCCCGCAGCGCCGGCGTAGAAGTGCCGTTCTTCCGTTTCCGCGGCCAACCGTATGCGATGCTTGGCTTCGGGATCGGAAATCGCCGCGAAGTGCCAGGGCTGGTGATTCGCGCCGCTCGGCGCCGTTCCGGCCGTGCGTACGCATTCCTCGATCACCTGGCGCGGCACCGCGCGCTCGGAAAAATCGCGAACCGAGTGTCGTTTTTTCATGCGCCGGTAAAACCCGGCGGCCTCGTCGAGCATCTCGGAATCGTCAAGCTCGATTCGGTCGGGAAGGGTGACCGGTTCGTATTTCAGATTCTCTTTCGCAAACATCGCGGTTTCCTTTGCGAACCCTTCTACGGTTCCTGCCGCTCCCGGCCGGTCGCCGGATCGTCATCCCTGAACAGGCGGACTTCGGTGGACATATGCTCCGCTCCGCCACCGGCGCGCGCGTCGCGCACAGGGCAGGCCGTGGCATAGTCGAACCCCGCCGCGACCCGGATATAGGCGTCGGTCGCGCAGACGCCGTTGGCCGGGTCGAACAAGACCCAGCCCAGCCCCTCGACCCGGCATTCCGCCTAGGCGTGGCTGGCGCTTCATCGCGCTTGCTGTGCAGCAGTTCGAGCGGCGCCACGTCCAGCCAGGCCTGAAGTCCGGCCCAACCCGGCCTCGCACCGCCCGCCGCGTCGGTCATCTCGTCGAAAGCCGGGGCCTGAGACATGACGCACCAGCTAATCACATTGCCCGATGAACGTCGATTCGAGCCACAGGGCGGAACGATGGCCCGACAGCCGAGGCGCTAGGCAATCGGACGCGGCGGGGGTAAAACCGGACCATGCTCACCATGCCCGCCCCCGACCGCGCGGTGCTCGACCGGCGCGCGGAGATCGTCGCCGCCCTGCGCGCCATCGTGCCGGGCGAAGGCGTGATCGACGATGAGACCGGCCGCCGGCCCTATGAGTGCGACGGGCTCACCGCCTACCGCCAGCTGCCGATGGTCGTCGTGCTGCCGGAAACGGTGGCGCAGGTCTCGGCCGTGCTGCGCTATTGCCACGAGGAGGGCATCCGGGTCGTGCCGCGCGGGGCGGGGACGTCGCTATCGGGCGGCGCGCTGCCGCTGGAGGACGGCGTGCTGCTCGGCCTGGGCAAGTTCAACCGCATCCTCGACATCGACTACGCCAACCGCTGCGCCGTCGTGCAGCCCGGCGTCACCAACCTGGCGATCACCCAGGCCGTGCAGCAGGACGGCTTCTACTACGCGCCCGATCCGTCGTCCCAGATCGCCTGCACAATCGGCGGCAACGTGGCGGAGAATTCCGGCGGCGTGCACTGTCTGAAATACGGGCTGACGACCAACAACGTGCTCGGCGTCCAGATGGCGCTGGTGGACGGCACGCTGATCCGCCTCGGCGGCAAGCATCTCGACGCGGCGGGCTACGACCTGCTCGGCCTGACCGTCGGCTCCGAGGGCCTGCTCGGCGTCGTCACCGAAGTCACGGTGCGGCTGCTCAAGGCGCCGGAGACCATGCGCGCGCTGCTGATCGGCTTCCCGTCCAGCGCGGCGGCCGGCGCGACGGTCGGCGCGATCATCGGCTCGGGCATCGTGCCGGCCGGGATCGAGATGATGGACAGGCCGGCGATCCACGCCGCGGAGGAATTCGTCCGGGCCGGCTATCCGCTGGATGTCGAAGCCTTGCTGATCGTCGAACTGGACGGGCCGGCGGCCGAGGTCGACCATCTGATCGGGCGGGTCGACGGGCTGGCACGCGGACAGGGCGCGACGGAAATCCGCGTCAGCCGGACCGAGGAGGAGCGGGTCGCCTTCTGGGCCGGGCGCAAGAACGCCTTCCCGGCGGTCGGCCGCATCTCGCCGGATTATTACTGCATGGACGGCACGATTCCGCGCGCCCGGCTGCCCGAGGTGCTGGACCGGATGGGCGAGATGTCGGCGCATTACGGCCTGCGCGTCGCCAACGTCTTTCACGCCGGCGACGGCAACCTGCATCCGCTGATCCTCTACGACGCCAACGTGCCGGGCGAGCTGGAGCGGGCCGAGGAATTCGGCGCCGAAATCCTGAAGCTGTGCGTCGAGGTCGGCGGCGTGTTGACCGGCGAGCACGGCGTCGGCGTCGAGAAGCGCGACCTGATGGGCGAGATGTTCAGCGAGGACGATCTCAAGCAGCAGCAGCGCGTCAAATGCGCCTTCGATCCCGACCAGCTGCTCAACCCCGGCAAGGTCTTCCCGACCCTGCACCGCTGCGCCGAACTCGGCCGGGTCCACATCCACCGCGGCCAGACCCGCTTCCCGGATTTGCCAAGGTTTTAGCGGGGTTTCCTGTAGGGTCGGAACGTCGAGGCTTGTAGTTTGGAAAGTTACATTACCGACAGGCAGTTGAACCCTTTCTTCCCCCTCTTCAGAGGGGGAAGTGGCCGAGCGCAGCGAGGTCGATGGGGGTGCCTTGAACAGCGGGAGGGCTTTGCCTTGCGGCGAAGCGCGCCTGACGGCACGCCACCCCCACCTGGCCTCCCCCTCTGAAGAGGGGGAGGAATCGGGACGTGGATTCTCGCTGTTCGATCATGGTGTCTGGGGGACTCTTGGACAGGCGGCCGTGACCGAGAGCCTCTCGCCCAAATCTCATGACGACATTCTCGAAGCTGTCCGCTGGGCGGTTGCCGAAGAGGCATCGCTGGAGATTGTCGGCGGCGGCACCAAGCGGGGCTGGGGCAGGCCGCCGGCGACCAACCATGTGCTGGACCTGTCGGCGCTCTCCGGCGTGCGTTTGTACGAGCCGGAAGAACTGATCCTTCAGGCATCGGCCGCGACGCCGCTTGCCGAAATCGAGGCGTTGCTGGCGGAGAACGGCCAGCAACTCGCCTTCGAGCCGCCGGATTTCGGCCCGCTGTTCGGCGGACCGGCCGGCCGGCAGACATTGGGCGGCGCCATCGTCGCGAACCTGGCCGGGCCGCGGCGCATCAAGGCCGGCGCGGCGCGCGACCATTTCCTGGGCTTCGCCGGGGTCAGCGGGCGCGGTGAAACCTTCAAGTCCGGCGGCCGGGTGATGAAGAACGTCACCGGCTACGACCTGTGCAAGCTGATGGCCGGCTCGTTCGGCACCCTCGCCGTGCTCAGCGAAGTGACGGTGAAGGTGCTGCCCGCGGGCGAGAAGACGCGCACGGTGCTCGTCTACGGCCTCGACGATGCGCTGGCCGCGGAAGCCATGGCGGCAGCGCTCAACTCGGCGCACGAGGTCTCCGGCGCGGCCCATCTGCCCATCGGCATCGCAGTGCAATCGGCGGTCGGCTATGTCAGCGATCCGGGCGTGGCGGTTACCGCAGTCCGGGTCGAAGGACCGGGGCCGTCGGTCGAGCATCGCTGCGCCGCCCTGCGCGAACTGCTCGGAGAATGGGGCGCGACCGAGGAACTGCACGGCCGCAACTCCGCCGCCCTGTGGACCGAGGTGCGCGACGTCTCCTGTTTTGCCGGGGAACAGACGAAGGCGGTCTGGCGCCTGTCCGCCCCGCCGGCGGCGCCGGCCGGATTCTTGAACGGTCTGGCTGTGGAGGTTGGCGCAGAGTATTTCGCCGACTGGGGCGGCGGGCTGGTCTGGCTCTCTGCCCCGCCGACCGAAGCCGCTGCGCGGGCAATCCGCGCCGCCGCCGACGGCTGCGCCGGCCACGCCACACTGGTGCGCGGGCCCGAAGACCTGCGCAGCGTCGTTCCGGTGTTTCATCCGCAGCCGCCGCCGGTCGCCGGTCTCAGCGAGAGGCTGCGCGCCCAGTTCGATCCAAAGGGCGTGCTCAATCCCGGACGGATGGGGTAGGGGGCATGCAGACCAATTTCACCCTCGCCCAGCTTGCCGACCCGGCCATCGAGACGGTGAACGGCATCCTGCGCTCCTGCGTCCATTGCGGCTTCTGCACCGCGACCTGCCCGACCTACGTCCTGCTCGGCGACGAACTCGACAGCCCGCGCGGTCGGATCTACCAGATGAAGAGCTTCCTCGAGGACGACCGCCCGCCGACCGCCGAAGAGGTCAAGCATATCGACCGTTGTCTCTCGTGCCTGAGCTGCATGACGACCTGCCCGGCCTCGGTCCACTACATGCACCTGGTCGATCACGGGCGGGCGCATATCGAGAAGACCTACAAGCGCCCGCTCCTCGACCGGCTTACCCGCACCTTCATCGCCCTGGCGCTGCCGCGGCCCGGCCTGTTCCGCGCGATGCTGATCGCCGGCTCGCTGGCCCGGCCGCTCCGGGCGCTGATGCCGAAGCGGCTGCGCACCATGCTGAACCTGTTGCCGCCGAAGCTGCCGGTGCCGGGCTGGGCCGACCGGGCGGCGGTTTTTCAGGCTGAGTATGGGCCGGCAGGCAAGCGCGTCGCCATGCTCGCCGGCTGCGCCCAGCAGGTGCTCGGGCCGCAGGTCAACGAAGCGACGGTGCGCCTGCTCAACCGGCTCGGCGTCGAGGTCGTCGTCTCCCGCCCGGCCGGCTGCTGCGGCGCGCTGGTGCATCACATGGGCCGGACCGCGCCGAGCCATGCCCAGGCAAAAGCGATGATCGACGCCTGGATCGCCGAGGCCGACGGGGCGGGCCTGGACGCCGTCGTCATAAACGCGTCCGGCTGCGGGACGACGGTCAAGGACTACGGCCACATGTTCCGGGACGATCCGGCCTGGGCCGAAAAGGCGGCGCGGATCGCCGGCCTGGCGCAGGACATTACGGAATTTCTCGCCGGGCTGGACATGAGCGATGTCCGGGCGCCGGAGACGGTGGCGGTGACCTACCATTCGGCCTGTTCGATGCAGCACGGCCAGCAGATCAAGGAACCGCCGCTCGTCCTGCTGCGCAACGCCGGCTTTGCTGTAAGGGAACCGGCGGAGGGCCATCTGTGCTGCGGCTCGGCGGGTACCTACAACATGCTGCAGCCCGAACTCGCCGGCCGGCTCAAGGCGCGCAAGATCGCCAACCTGAAAGCGACCGCGCCCGACGTGATCGCGACCGGCAATATCGGCTGCACGATGCAGCTTGCCGGCGATGTGGGCGTTCCGGTGGTCCATACGGTCGAACTGCTCGACTGGGCCGCCGGCGGGCCGAAGCCGGCCGGAATCGGGTAGCCGCGGCGCGGAACTGCCGTCCGTACCGATCCGAAGGAACGGTCGGGCCGGTTACGGCGCTACAAGCTGCGCGGGGAGGGCTGCGCCAGCCATGACAGGGCCTTGACCCGCACCCCGCTCGACGCCGCCGAAGTCAAACGCATGGTGCTCGACCTGGGCGCCGACCCGGTCGGCGTCGCCCCGGCCGACACGCTCAACGCCGTCCCGCCGGACCCGCGCTGATCGATTCCTATACCGAACTGCTGTCGTCCGGCCTGATCGAATAGGCGCCGCGCGGACAACAGGCCGGCGACAATCGCAGGCGGCGGGTGACCGTGCCCGCCAACAGGCGCTATCTCGGCATGGATCCCAGACCGGACCTCAGACGCCGGGCGGTCTCGAAACCCGACGAGGCCGGCGGCCCGGCGCCGGAGCCGCTGTGAACGTCTTCGGACAGGGACACGACCGGTTTCTTCGGGGCGGTGGACATTTCCAGGCCGTAGGCCAGAAACCAAATCAGGACGACGCCGAGGCCCCACCAGAGGATGCGCCACGCCCAGAGCGACGGCATCGCGAAGTCCCAGCCGTCGTAGCCGGCATCCGGCGCGCCGAAAAGATAATTGCCGATGACGCCGCCCGGCCCGGCGCCGAAAAACAGCCACACCGCGACCAGAATCCACGCGAAGGTCTTTACGCCGCGGGCGCCGGCCCTCGGCGCCGCTTGGTCCTGCAATACGTCGTGAAACTTCTGCCGGTGCAGCCGGCCGGCGCTGTCCTGGGTCATGGCCGAAGCGATGACGCAGATCGTCAGGTTGAAGAACATGCCCCAGCCCGCCGAGTGAATGGTCCAGGGCCAGCGGCCCCAGGGCAGGGTGCCGCCCGTCAGCGTCTGTCCGATGCTCTCCGTCAGGACCACCGCGATAATGCCTGCGCCCAGGCCGTAGAGCGCACCCTGGCGCGTGATCCAGGGGAACCATGTGGCGCCGAGCAGGGTTGGCCAAAGCTGAAAGGCGACCGGCAGGGCCAGCGCGCCGAGTTCGATCAGCGTGCTCCGGTCATAAGTTGCCAGCGAAAGGGCCAGGCCGGTAACGATGAGGATGGCGATGCGGGCGAACAGTTTCTGCCCGCCATGGGTGGCGCCGGGTCTGAGAAACCGGCGGAACACGTCGCGGCTGAGCATTGTGCCGGACGCTGCCAGATGGACCGCGCCGGTCGCCTGCAGGGCGACCAGGCCGCAGACGGCGAGCAGCGCGGCGAGCCAGGGCAACGCCTCGGTCACCGAATTGATGTAATACGGAACGAGCGCCGCCTGCCTGCCGCCGGACAGGTCGGGCAGAATCTGTGCGACCGCGAGGCCGGCCTCGGTGACGGCCTTGTTCGCGCCGAGGAACAGCGCGCCGGCCCCTTGGATGACCGAGAACACGAGGACAAGCGCACCGACTGCCGTGGCCGACGCCCAGACCTGCTGCGCCGCAAAGGGCCGGGGCGTTTCGCTGGAAAAGGCCCAGATAGAGAAGGTCGGCGCCGCCAGCACGCCGAGCAGGGCGAACATGAAGCTGAGGCACATGACGCCGGTCCAGAGGCCGCCGACCGGCGTTTCCTTGCCCAGGCCCGCAGTCCATTGCGCCACGCCGGACAGGGCGAACAGGCCATTGTAGTCGCCGCCGCCCAGGCCGCGCGTCGTGCCCAGGCCGCCGATCCGGGTCGCCGCCAGGTCTGCCAGCTTGCGGTTGAGAACCTCGAACCCGCCGACATGGTCGAGCGCGATGAGGCCGAGGGCGACGATGCCCATCGCCATCAGAATGCCCTGCAGCACGGCGACATTGGCGATGCCGGCAATCCCGCCGGCGGTTACATAGACGACGAGAACCAGGGCGAGGCCCCACATCGCCATGTCGCGCGACACATACCCGTCGCTGACCACGCTGATCAGGAAACCGGAACCGCCGAGCAGCAGGCCGGTAAACGGAATGGCGAACAGCAGCGCGATGGCCAGGACGAGCAGCCGGAGCGCCTCGCTGCCGTAATAGTCTGCGAGCATTTCGCCGGGGGTGAGGTAGCCGAAGCGCTTGCTCAGCGCCCATTGCCGCTTCAGCAGAACCGCGCCGGACAGCGGGATGGCGATCGCGCCGACGGCGGCGAAGGCATAGGGGAAACCGTCATTGAGGACGAGGCCGGGATGGCCGATGAAATACCATCCGCCGAACGACGCGGTCGTTACCGCCATGACGAACAGCCAGATCGGCAGCCGCCGGCCGGCGACGAAATAGTCGCTCGCCGTCGCCGCGCGGCGACCGCAGCGCGCGCCCCAGAAGATGCAATATCCCCAGTACAGGATCAGGAAAATAAAGAGCCAGACGATCTTTTCCGACAAGGGATTGCCCTCGATCCAGCAGCACCCGGGGCCGGGTTTCTACGGTTTGTCCGGCAGGGTCGCGGTGTCCTTGCCGTCCGGCAGCGGCCGGGTCGACTTTCGAACGATGATATCGCCCTTGATCTGCCAGGCGACCTTCTCGCTCTCCGCCCCGATCGATATTTCCTCGATCAGCCTCACCGTCGCTTCGATCATCCTGTCGAGGGGCTGGGAATAGGTCGTCAGGGAGTGCGAAGGCCAGGCCGCCATCTCGATGTTGTCGAGGCCGGCGACGGACACATCCTCCGGAACCCGGAGGCCGAATTCGGTGCGCAGCGCCTCGATGCAGCCCAGCGCGATAATATCGCTGGCGCAGAAGACCGCATCGGGGCGGGGGCGCCTGTTCATCAACCGCATCGCAGCACTGTAACCGGCCTCGTAGGAAAAGGAATATCCTTCCTCGCGCCAGACGTCGGAAAGGCCACGCTCGATGCATCGGTCGCGAAATCCGCGCCAGCGGTCGAGGGTGGTCGAAGCATTCTGGAAGCCTGCGATGTAGGCCAGGCGGCGGCAGCCCGTATCGATGAAATGGTCGGCAATCATGCCGCCGCCGTGGGCGTTGTCGCAGATGACGTAGAAGGTGGAGGAATCCGGATCCCGCCGGTTGAAGTAGATCAGCTTGGTTCCGGCCCGCTCAGCCACTTCCTGGGCCCGCGAGGAGACCGTCACCGCCATGACGATGACGAATTCGGGCTGATAGCTGATCGCAAGCGGCAGGATGTCGTCCGGCGTTTTGCCGAACGGAACCGTAAACAGCATCAGGTGCCATCCGGCCTCGCGCAGCGCCTCGCTCAGCCCGCGGAGCGCTTCGGGATAGAAGGGATTCTCGAGATGAGAAACGATGATGCCGACGATCCGGCTCTTCTGCGTAATCAGGCTCTGCGCATAGGGATTGGGCCGGTAGCCGAGCTGGTCGGCATAGTCCAGAATCCGGCTCCGCGTCTCCTGTGCAATCACGGCATCCTTGTTGAAGGCGCGCGAGATCGTCGAGATGGACACGTCCAGATCTTCGGCGAGGCGCTTGGCGTTGATGCGCTTGCCGGGCCGATCGGTTTTGCCGGCAGGTTTCGGGTCCATCGGCGGCAAATTTCCTCGAAGTGCAGCATCGGGCGGCCCGGCGCGAGACGTTGCTGCCGGCCCGCTTCGCAGGCGTTATGCCAGTTTGCAAATCTCCGCCAAATCCAAAAATAATGCAAACGATTGCTGCAAACGATTGCAGCCGGCTTTTTTTCGGTCTAGTCTGCCGGTGTTCTGACGTCGCTTCCGCTTGCGCGCAATCGCGTCACCCCGACCGCGCCGGGCGACAGCGGCCGAGGGCGCCGTTCCGCCGGGAACGCGCATCCATTCCAAGCAACCGGGAGGAAAAGATGAGACACTTGGCCAAGCTGGGGGTTCTGCTGGGGGCGCTGCTGCTGCTGCCGGGCCACGCGATCGCCGAGGGCGTGGACGAACTGCCGAAGGAAATCCAGGAAAAACTGTATTCGAAAAACATGCTGGACCCGATGCAGCCGATCGGGCCGAGCGCCTACCGCAACTGGAAATCGCCGAAGAAGCCGCCGTGGACGATCGGCTACGCCAGTTCCTATGCCGGCAACACCTGGCGCGCGGGCGTGATGGACCGGCTGGTCCAGAAGCTGATCGCCAAATGGCAGAAGCTGGGCCTGCTCAAGGAGGTCCTCGTCACCCAGTCGAACTTGAACGACGCGCTGCAGATCCAGCAGATGCGCCAGCTCGTCGACCGCGGCGTCGATGCGCTGATCGTCTGCTGCTCGAACCCGACCGCCCTGAACGCGACGGTGAAATACGCCTTCGACAAGGGCATTCCGACCTTTTCCTTCGTCGGCTACCTGACCTCGCCCTATTCGATCAACTCGTCGTCCAACTACCAGTTGGCCGGCCACCGGATGGGCACCTGGATGGCGAAGGAGCTCGGCGGCAAGGGTAACGTCCTGGTCGTCGAGGGCATTCCGGGGACGTCCGGTTCCGATTCCCAGGACCGCGGCATCAAGGCCGGCCTTGCCGAACATCCCGGCATCAAGGTCGTCGGCAGCATCGCGGGCATGTGGACCGACCAGGTCGCCCAGGCCGAGGTGCAGAAGTGGCTCGCCACGAATCCGGGCAAGCTGGACGGCATCGTCGTGCAGTCGGCGGCCGAAATGGGCGTGCTGCGCGCGTTGCAGCAGTCGGGCCGCAAGATGATTCCGGTGACGATCGGCGGCGAACTCGGCGCCATCTGCTACTGGCGCAAGAATATCGACTATATCAGCTCGGCCTATCACGTCTGGCCGCCGGGCGACGATTTCGAGCTGATCTGGAACATCATGATGCGGACGCTGCAGGGTCAGGGTCCGAAGCTGCAGTCCATCCTCGTCGACGTGATTCCGTTCGGCAAGGACGACGTCAAGAAGATGATGGGCACGGACTGCGACGAGAACAACAAGCTCTGGGCCCATGTCGGCATCGAAAAGTGGGGCGGAAAGAAGTTCCTGGACAACTTCTTCCTGCGTCCTGCCGATCCGGAGAAATATAAGGCGTCGATGCACTAGACGCCGTACTATCGCAGGCCGGAGCCGTTGCTGCGGCTCCGGCCGAGCGGTAGGGCAGGGTTTTGGACAACGCAGCGTCGCCATTGGACCGCCCGACGGGTGATGCCTCCGGCGCCGTATCGGCGAACGGGGGGTCGTCGCGCGACGCTATATCCGTTGTCGACATGCACAAGGCGTTCGGCGTCACCAGGGCGCTGGACGGATGCAGCTTCAGCGCCCGCCTGGGCGAGATCCATGCCGTCGTGGGCGGAAACGGTTGCGGCAAGAGCACCCTGGCCAAGGTCATGTCCGGCGTTCAGATCCCGGACAGCGGCCAGCTTGCGATTCTGGGCCACACGCCCCGATCGCCGCTCGAAGCGCGGCGGGCCGGAATCGCCACCGTGTTTCAGGAAGTTCTCGTTGCCGACGAATGCTCGGTCGTCGACAACCTGTTCGTCGGCGCAGACGGGCTGTGGTCGAAGACGCGCTCGTCCCGCGAGAAATACGAAACCGCCGACGCCCTCATGCGGGAACTGACCGGGGTCGAGATCGATCCCGATATTCTGGTCGGCGGCCTGCCGCTCAGCATCAAGCAGTGGATCACCATCGGGCGCGCCCTGCTGACCGAACCCAGGGTACTCATCCTGGACGAATCCTCGGCCGCACTCGACCTGGATTCGACCGAGCGGCTGTTCGGCAAGATGCGCGAACTGCGCGACCGGGGATGCGCCGTCATTATCGTGACGCACCGGATCGCCGAACTGATCCGGATCAGCGACAGGGCCACGGTGATGCGCGACGGCCGGGACGTCGGTGTGCTCGAAAAGGGCGAGATCACCGAACGGAACCTGCTGGAGCTGATGACCGGCGAGCGGGACTTCGCCGAAGCGCATCACGGCCAGGAGGCGCACCGGGCGCTCAGCGATGAAATCGTCATGCGCGGCGCCGGACTGCGCCTGTGGGAAGACGGCGAGAGCTTTGCCTTCGACCTGAAACGCGGGGAAATTCTCGGTGTGGCCGGTCTGGACGGCCAGGGGCAGGATGAGTTCGTCCGCGCCCTGGCCGGAGTCGAACCGGCTCTGGAGGGGCTTCCGGAGGCGCGCGACGAGGCCCGCGGCTTCGTCCCGGTCGAGGATCTCGACAGAGCGGAAGCGTGCCGGATTTACTATGTCTCCGGCGACCGAAAACGCGAAGGCATTTTCCCGAATCTCAGCATTTTCGAGAACCTGCTGTTCCCGCTCTACCGCAAGAATACCCAGAAGGGCGGGCTCGGGATCATCGACTGGGCCGATCTGGCGAGCGTGTTTTCCTGGTTCGTCGATCGGCTGTCGATCAAGATCGGCCACCGCTCGAATCTGATCACATCGCTCAGCGGCGGCAATCAGCAAAAGGTGCTGATCGGCCGTTCCTTCGCCATGCAGCCGAACATTCTCGTGCTGAACGATCCGGCGCGCGGCGTCGACGTTCAGACCAAGCGGGAACTCTACAATCACCTGCGCGAATACGCCTCGCGCGACAATTCCATAATCTTCCTGTCGAGCGAACTGGAGGAATTCATCGGGTTGTGCGGCCGCGTCGTGGTGTTCCGCCACGGCAGCATCTACGACAGTTTCATCGACGACGAGATCGATCCGGACAGGATCCTGGAGGCGATGTTCGGCCAGACCGAGGGCGGCGGCGCGCATCGCCACCGCCACGACGGCGGCGAGGCCCGTGCGGCTGCGGAAATCTACGATTTCGAGGAGAAGAAGCGGGCGCGCAAGCCGCGGGTGCGCATCGGGCCGATCAAGATTGTCGAGACGGACCCGGAGACCGGCGAGACCGGCAGGGCGGCGCCGAAAGCGGCGTCGGGCGACCGGGTCAAGGCAGTCTTCTTCGATGACTAGGGACTGCGGCGGATACGCTTCGGGGGCGGAAGCCGGATGAGGAAGGACGAGCGCGATGGCGCGTGACGGAATCAAGATCGTCGAGTTCGACCGGGATGGCGACGGGCCGTCGGCCGCCCGTTCCGATGCAAACACGGGCATGAAAATTATCGAGTTCGATAACGACCGGGAGGACGGCCGCAAGACCGTTGCGTCGGCGCAGGACCTCGGCCCCATCAAGATCGTGGAGTTCGACGACGACGGTCCTGCCGAGCGGCCGTCTTCCGCTTCCGGCGCGCCGCAGGCCGCTGCGAAACCGATCAAGATCAGGGATTTCGGCGCCGAAGCCGAGACAGCCGGCAAAGGCGCGAGCGGCGGCGGGCGACATATCAAGATCATGGAGTTCGACTGATGAACCGGCAGGCGGACATCCGTTCCTCTGCGATCTGCGGATCCCGGTGAGGAAACCGGCGTGAGCGCCGCCGAACTGAGGCATGCATCTGCGCCGTCGCACACCTATCTGCTGGTGCCGATCATCCTGCTGTTCGGGCTGCTCGTCATCGCGACGCTCCGTGCGCCGAACCTGATTTCCAATGTCGGGATCGGCAGCGCAATCATCGTCGCTTCGCCGCTGATCCTCGCGACCTACGCGCTCACCGTCGTTGCCATGGCGGGCCGGGTGAGCGTCGACCTGTCGATCGGGCCGCTCATCGGCTTCATCAATGTCAGCATGGTTCAGCTGTACGCCGCAAAAATCATCGTGACCCCGGTGGAGTTCTTCGCCTACGCGATCGCCGTCGGCGTGCTCTACCAACTGTTGATGGGGTTGATTATCGTCTATGTCCGGGTCCAGCCGATCATCGTGGCGCTGAGCGGCTTCCTGGCGCTGGTCGGCCTCAATCTGGTCATCCTGCGGCGGCCCGGCGGCGTGGTGCCCGAATGGATGCAGTCCTGGGGGCTGGGGACGGAAATCCTTTCGCCGGTGCTCGCGATCGTCGTCGTTGCCACCCTCGCCTGGTTCGCCCTGACCCGGACCGCCTTTTTCGGCCATCTCCGGCTCATGGGGGCGGACGAGCGGACGGCCTACGCCAGCGGCGTGCGCATCAACATCGTCCGCCTCGGCGCGCATGTCGTTGCGGGCGTCTTTGCAGCGATGGCGGCGCTCACCTTCACCTCGCTGATCGCCTCCGGCGACCCCAATCAGGGCACGACCTACACGCTGATGGCGGTCACGGCACTGGTGCTCGGCGGCACGAGTCTCGCCGGCGGCCGCGGGAGCATCATCGGTTCCCTGTTCGGCGCCGTGAATATCTATCTGATCACCTATGTGCTCTCGACCTTCAGCTTCGGACGGGTCCAGAGCTTCGTGACCGAGGCGGCGTACGGCGCCGTCCTGGTGATTTCGCTGCTGCTGACCCTGGCGCTGCCGAAGCTGCCGGTCCGGGTGGCGCGCGTGCCGCCCTTCGCCTTCTTCGTCATGCTCGGTGTGATCGCTCTGGGCGTGATTCTGTATTCGAAGGAAGAGTTGAAGCCGCCGCCCGCACCGGCGCAGGTCTCCGGTCAATCGACATCCTCCGGCTCCGGGATTCAGTCGCTCGGTTCCGGCGGTTCGAGCGGTTCCGGGATACAATCGCTCGGCTCGGGTTCGGGCGGTTCGGGCGGCTCCGGGATCCAGTCTCTGGGCTCCGGCTCGGGCAGTTCGGGCGGTTCCGGAATCCAGTCGCTGGGCTCCGGCTCGGGCGGCTCCGGGATCCAGTCGCTCGGCGGCGCCAAGGCCACCGCGGCGCCCCCCGCGCCCCCCCGGGGCCCCGGGGGGGATTTCGGGCGAGGAGGCGGGCACCAAGCGGGTGG